>CANEEJ010000010.1 GCA_947426525.1 uncultured Clostridium sp.
TTTATTCTCTAAAGGATTTTATTGTTTACTTTTCAATGTACTTTTTTGGTTCCGTTTTGCGGAACGATTTTTATTATACGCTAGTTTTTTTTGTTTGTCAACACTTTTTTTTAATTTTTTTAATTTTTTTTCAAAGCAATTTTTTCCAGCCTTAAAAACATTGAAAATCAAGCACAAAAACGCACTTGATTTTCATATAATTTTCTTACATTTCTATTTATTCTTCTAATATCGTTAGCAAAAATGCATTTACTAAACCTGTATTTTCATCATATTCTACTTTAGCACTATATTTCTCTCTATCATTCTCTTCAATAAAATCTCGTAAGGTACTGGCTACTTCTTCGTTAGAAGTAAATTGTTCTAATTTTAACCTTAGCTGTGTGCCAGATACAACTTCCATATTTGCAAAATTTTCTTCAATTGCATCAATTAATGTTAAAACATCTTCTCCTTCTAACTCATTTCCTTGTAATATTTCAAATTTAGAATTATATCGTTTTCTTTCTGTCTCGGAAACACCATTTCCTTCGATATTTTGTCTATTAGGAACAATAGATATTGTTTGTATTACTTCTAATAAATCTTGCATATTTATTTTATTTGTTGTTAAATCCATAACTTCTGCCAAAAGTCTTTCTGTTACTTGTCCCATTACATTTTGTATCTCTTCTTGTTTCAAATCACTAAAATTAATAGCATTTTCTTCATTTATTTGAATTTCATTTTCAAAATCTGTAACAATATCATTTTTTTGTTCTATGGTAGCTTCTACTCTATTAGAGCTATCTTCATAACTCGCAATCATATTTTTATTACGAGAATTCCCTTCAATTTTTTCATTTGTTACCAAGCTATATTGTTTCGTTTCTCGTCCTTCTGTCATTTTTATACTACTCGTTGTTTGACTTTCTTCTTTCTTATAAGTGATGATTTGCTCCGTTTTATTTTCAATATCTTGATAAGATAATTGAATATAATTTTCATTTTGTAATGATAATACATCTAGGGTAATTTCATATTGTGGATTTTGTATTACAGTTCTTACGGTATTATGATAATTTTCATAAACAATAATTTTAGCTTCTTCTTGCCCTATATTATTTTTTGTTATTTCTGCTATTAACTCTTCTATACTTTCAGCAAATTCTTCTCTTGTATTCGTATCTTCTCCTAATTGATATTTATTTAATACCGTTTGCATTTCATCCATTTTTGTCAAAATGATTTCATCTTGTTTCAACTCTTCTAACATTTTAATATATAAATTGTTCATTTGTTCTTTTGTTAATGTTAAAGTATATGCATTTACATTTACATTTTTGTTATTAATTTCAATCGTTTGGTCTTTCTCTTTTGAAAAACTTTCTTTTGCAATATTGGTATCTATAATAGCAAGATATTTTGTTTTTAGATTTTGTTTTTCTTCTTCCGAAAACTTCAAAACATTTTTAAAGTCATTTAAATCTATATTTTCTGGTATATTATCTCCTTGCAAAATTTGGTTTAGATTCTCATTTCTTACTAATAAATATTGTTTAAATAAATCTGAAAATCGGATTCCATAAAGCTCTGCATCTTGTATATATTCAATTTTAGCAATTTTTTCTTCTTTATTTAATAATTGAATATCTTGATAATTATATTGATTTTGTTTATCAACTTGTCCCTTTATCTGCAATTCCATTTGATTAATCGAATTTTCTGTGTTTTCTGAAGTAGTTCCTATATTCTTCGTATAATTTATTTTTACCTTACTTTCCGTTGTATATTTATTTTGTTGTAATAATTCATTATAATCATTTTTTGCTATTCTTTGATAAGCAGTTGTTATTCCCTCTACGTTTTGTCCAATATATTTGGCAAATAATGTTCTACTAGATTTAAACATATCTGTTGTAAAATATAAAATAAGCATTGTAGTTGCAATTGCTAATATTACTGCTAAAATTGCTACAATAATAATTACTCTTCTTTTCTTTCTTGGCATCATTTGTTTTTTCCTCCTCTTTGTTTTACTGCTTCATATATAACAATTCCTGTTGAAACAGATGCATTTAATGAAGTTACTTTCCCTTTCATTGGAATTTTAACTAAAAAATCACAATTCTTTTTAACTTTTTGGCTCATTCCATTTCCTTCATTTCCAATTACAATTCCAATCGGTCCTGTCAAATCTTGATCATAGTAATAAGTCTGTGTATTAATATCTGTTCCACAAATCCAAAGTCCCTCTTTTTTCAAAAAATCCATTGTATCTGTTATGTTCGTCACTCTTGCTATTTTCATATGTTGCACTGCACCTGCTGACACTTTGTTTACGGTACTATTTACGGTAGCAGATCTTCTTTTTGGAATAATAACACCATGAACGCCAGCTGTTTCAGCTGTTCTAATAATAGAACCTAAATTATGCGGATCTTCTATCCCATCCAAAATCAAGATAAAAGGCTCTTCTTCCTTTTCTTTTGCCTCTTGCAAAATATCTTCTACCTCTACATACTCATAAGGTGGAACTAGTGCTATTACACCTTGAAAATTTTGCGTTTGTGCCATTTCTTCCATTTGCTTTTTTTCTTTTTCCACAATAATTACTCTGTTTTGTTTTGCCATGCTAATAATTTTATGAATTGAACCATGCTTTTCTCCTTTGGTAATATATATCTTATTGATATCTTTTCCACTTTCTAATAATTCGATTACAGCATTTCTTCCTTCTACTTGATCATTGTACATCTTTTCTTTTGATGTTTTTTGGGACGGGGTCAAAAAACATCATTCTCCCTCTATTTAAATTCTTGCTTCTTATTTATTTAGAAACGATGTTTTTTGACCCCGTCCCAAAAAACATCATTCGTCATCTAATTTTAATACGCTTAAAAATGCTTCTTGTGGTATTTCTACATTTCCAATCTCACGCATTTTTTTCTTTCCTCTTTTTTGCTTTTCCAATAGTTTTTTCTTTCTTGTAATGTCTCCTCCATAGCATTTAGCTAATACGTCTTTCCTCATCGCTGATATGGTTTCTCTTGCTATGATTTGTCCTCCAACTGCTGCTTGGATTGGTATTTTAAATAGTTTTCTTGGTATGACTGTTTTTAGTTTTTCAACCATTTTTTTACCTCTATCATAGGCACTATCTTTATGAACAATAAAACTTAAGGCATCGACTGGTTCGCCATTGATATGAATATCTAATTTCACTAAGTTTGATTTTCGATATTCTTTGAATTCATAGTCTAAAGACGCGTATCCTTTGGTTTTAGATTTTAAGTTATCAAAGAAATCGTAAATAATTTCGTTTAATGGCATTTCATAAACTAATGTTACTCTATTTTCATCCAAGTACTTCATGTCAATATATACCCCACGTCTTCTTTGACATAGCTCCATAATATTTCCTACATAGTCTTTTGGTGTTAAAATATTGGCTGTAACAAATGGTTCTTCAATATAAGAAATTTCTTGTGGTTTTGGTAAATCCTCTGGATTGTATAATTCGATGACTTGTCCATCTGTTTGATATACTTTATAGATAACAGATGGTGCTGTTGTAATTAATCCCAAGTCAAATTCTCGGTCTAGTCTTTCTTCTATAATTTCTAAATGAAGTAATCCTAAAAATCCACATCGAAATCCAAATCCCAACGCTGCTGATGTTTCTGCTTCATATTCTAAAGCTGCATCATTCAATTTCAATTTTTCCAAAGCCTCTTTTAATGCTTCATATTGACTTCCATCAATTGGATATAGTCCACAATAAACCATTGGTGTTACTTTTTTATAGCCAGTTAATGGTTGTTCTGCTGGGTTGTTCTTTAAGGTTATAGTATCTCCTACATGAATATCTGATAAAGTTTTGATACTAGCTGCAATGTAACCTACTTCTCCTGCTTTTATTTCATTGGTTGGCATATAAGAACCTGGGATGAAGTAACCTACTTCTGCTACTGTAAAAGTTTTATTGGTTGCCATTAATTTAATTTCGTCTCCTACTTTTATGGTTCCATCTACTACTCTTACATAAGCTAATGCACCTTTATAATTATCATAATAAGAATCGAAAATTAGACATTTAGCTTTTCCATCTTCCTCTCCTTTAGGTGCTGGTAAGTCAGTTACAATTCTTTCTAATACTTCCTCTACATTTAATCCCGATTTTGCTGAAATACATGGTGCATCTTCTGCTGGAATTCCTATAATATCTTCTATTTCTTGTTTTACTTCCTCTACTCTACTATTTGGTAAATCGATTTTATTTAATACTGGTAAAATCTCTAAGTTGTTATCAATTGCTAGATAGACATTAGCTAATGTTTGTGCTTCTACTCCTTGACTAGAGTCTACTACTAAAATAGCTCCATCACATGCTGCTAAACTTCTAGATACTTCATAATTAAAATCCACATGTCCTGGTGTGTCAATTAAGTTAAAAGTATATTCTTGTCCATCTTTTGCTTTGTATATCATCCTAACTGCTTGTGATTTTATCGTAATGCCTCTTTCTTTCTCAATTTCCATATTATCCAACACTTGGCTTTCCATTTCTCTTTTAGACAAAACTCCTGTCATTTCTATCAAACGGTCCGCCAAGGTTGATTTTCCATGGTCTATATGGGCAATGATACTAAAATTTCTAATGTATTCTTGTCGATTTTTCATATTTCCTCCGCTCTTTTCTCTTCCTTCTGCTGTTATTCTAACATACAAATAAAAAAACCTCAATAGTTTAATTGTAGTTTTCTAATCCACGATACAAATTATACACTTGTTGATAGCCAAGTTTCTGCAATATTTGTTGTGCTTTTTGACTTCTATGACCAGTACTGCAATATACAATAATTGTTTGCGATTTATCTGGTAGGATGGATTGAATCTGTTCTTTCATTTCATATTCTGGTAATAAAACTGCTTTTTCAAGATGTCCTTCTGCAAATTCTTGTGGGCTTCTTACATCTAAAAGTATAGCACCTTTTTGTATCATTTTCTCTAATTGTTGTTGATTAATTTCAAATTTTCCACAATCTCTGTTTCGATTTAATACGTATTTTAATTTGTGTAACATTTTATTCACTCCTTCCCTTTATTATATGCATTTCCGTCAAATTTCGTCATTTTCTATATTACAAAAAAGTAACAAATTGATGTCATTCTTTTGGTTTCCCCTCATATTTTTCGTGTTTTTTTCCATTTTTTCCACTATTTTCTTCATTTTTTGTATAGTTTTATTACAGGATTATTTCACTTATGTTACAATTATGTATTCTTGTCTATTTTATGTTTCCCTGTTTTTTCATTTTTTATGTTTTATCTTTTCTGTTTTTGAATTGTGGAAACTGTGGATAACTTTGTGAATAACTTATTTTAGTAGCTTATCATTCACGAGTTGTTCACAACCAAGTTTAGTTACTATAATATTTTGCTTATTTTTTTATGTAGCATATTTTTTATGTGTACTTATTTTTATTTGTTTTGTAAAATTTCAAAAAACCAGATACGCTTATTTTTATAGCGTTTCTGGTTTTTTCGTTTTTTCTATGTAACATAATGTTATTTATCTCTTTCCCCCTCATCATTTGTTACCGTATTGGTATCAAAGTCATCGTGGGCTTCTACCGTTTCTTCTTTAATCGGTGCAACTATAGTTACTATATTTGTATCAAAGTCATAGGTAATTCCTTGGTCTATTTTCAAACCTTGTTTGAATGTATTTTTCTTGTCTTCTTTTTCTATTTTTTCTAACATTTTGTTTTGTGCATATAAACCATATTTTTCTTCTATCTCTTCTAGACTTAAAGTTGGTTCGATGAAACTTTTTATATAATCGATTGGATAATCAATAATTCCTTCAAATCCTTTATTATACGCATCTCCCATGATGCTTCTATCTTGAATCACTTCGTCTGGCTTTGTTTCATTAAACATTTTTATTTTTCCATCTTTATAAATTCCTATACTTGGATTCGTTGGATCTATTAGCAATGTTAGTTTGTCTTCTTGAATGTCAATGGCAACAATACCATGATTAACAATCTCCTCTTTTTGTTTTTTTCTTGCTTCCTTTGTTAATCGTTCCTTCCTTAGTTTTTCATCTTGGAGCATCTCAAACATGTTTGGTGTTTTAACAATCTTTCTAGTGGTTCTACTTTCTTCTTTTTCATTTTCGTCATAGGAAATTGTTGTTTCCTCCTCTCCTTTGGTAATTACTTTTTTTAATATTTTACCATCTTTATAAGAAATCATTACATCGTTATGTTTATCAATTCTTTGTTCTTCTTCTATTTTTCCATTTTCATCATAGGTAACATTACAATAATAGTCTTTTGTTGATTCAAATTTTCTGTTTAATTTACCATTTCTATAAATTGTTGTCTTTTCAATATCTCCTTGTTTCTCTGTATACGTTATGCTTTCTCCTCTTTTATTACCATTTTTGTCATATCGTATTACCTCTTCTTGATTTCCTTTACTTATTATTTTACAAGAAATCTTTCCTTTTCTGTATTTGTTGATAATTGTTTTGTCTCTTTCTATTATCGTTTCTTTGTATAATTTATCATTAATAAATATCCTTTTTACATTTCCATTATACTCCGTTTTTATACCATTTTTTTGTAATGTAGTACTATTACCTTTTATATTGGCTTGTTCTAAATTTCCTAATGCATCATATAATGTGACAATTCTTGCATTATAATCTGGATTAATGGCATTTAACTTATCGGCTATGTTATTAGCCATATTTCCGACATATACCAACACCGCCTTCATACATAACATCAATTCCTTGGTATCCCATTATATCTAATTTGGGTTGTCCATATCCTTTAATGGTATCATGCATGTCTTTCATTGTTCTCATAATAATTTCCATGTCACTTTGAGAATGAATGTCAAATTTTTTAGCATATTCTTTTATTGCTTTTTCATATTCATCAATTTCTTTGGCATATTTTTTGGCATTTTTAGCTTCTTCCATTTCTTCTTGCCCTGAAGCAATTAATAATGGTGTTACAGAAGCTACTGCCATTATTCCAATAAAATAGCTTCTCATATATTTTATACATTTCACTAGTATATGTAAAAAATCTTTATTGAAGAACTTTTCTTTCTTAGTCAACTCTCTTCCTAGTTCTTCTTTCGCATCCTTTCCCCATACATCTTCCCAATAATCCTCACCATATTTAGTATAGATGTCTAAAAATTTTCCTTCTTTTCTTAATTTTTTAATGTCTTCTTTTTTATATTTACGTGAAACATATTTTCTAAAATATTTAGGACCATATTCTAAATAAATTTGTTCAAACCTTTTCTGTTTCGCTAATAATTTCACTTGTCTTTTGATTTCTTTTTCTTTCATATTTTATCTCCTTTTTTAAAATACAAGCCAATAAACAATGGCAATAATCTCCAATATCGTAATAAAAGGAAATCCAATTACAAAATTCAGTTTTTGTGTTTTATGACGAAAAGTATACATTCCTGCAATTGTTCCAATTCCTCCACCTAAAGCTGTTACAATAAATAATGTCTTTTCTGGTATTCGCCAAGAACCTTTTTTGGCTTTTCTTTTATCTAACCACATGATGAAAAAGCCAAACAAATTGATGGCTAATAAGTATAATAATACATTTTGTATTGAAAATATTTCTTCTAAATGAATCGTTGGTTGTTCTGGAAACATGTTATTTTTCCTCCTTTTATTTAAAAATCAAAGTCTAAATAGGCATATTTTTCTGTTTTAAAATTCCTTGCTTTTTCAATATCCTGTTTTGCTTGCTTTGATAGTTCACTAATTCGAACAAATTTATCTTCTTGTCTTACCAATGGATTGATGTAACGAATTTTTGGGTTCATAATACTTACACAATAGCGATTAGCTACTGGTTCATTACTTTGTTTGATTTTAGTTGCCTTTCTCCAAATCTCAAAATTTCTTGCAATATTATCTTCTTTGCAATTTTCAATTTTTTCAATTACTTCTTTTTCTGATAAATTATACAAATCCTTTACTGTAATTAAGTTTTTTTCAGCCATCTTTTTCATAATATCTGCTAAAAATTGCATCGAAAATTTAGTTCTGTTTTCGATATACTCATTTGATAATTTTTGCATACCATGTACAAATTTTTCGCCTATTGATACGTCTTTAAATACTAATTCTGTTATTCCCTCTTCATTGGTTCCGAATTTCAATATTTTGATAAATTTCTCTTATTTCTTCTAAATCCCAATCCGCAAATACAGCTCCTAAATTATTAGCCAATGTATATTCTAATCTATCACTTGATAATTGTGGTGTATCATTATCAGCAATTGGATATTTGTGATAATCTTCCACCTCTTCTACTGTTATTCCATCTCTTTCTAGCAATTCCATAATTTCTTGGCTTTCTTTTATCATATAGGTTGTTAGTTCTTCTGTTGATTCCTGTGTTTCATAATCACCATTCATAAAGTCAACAGCATGCTTAAAAGCAGGTGTTGCTATGTCATGGAATAGTCCCGCTAAAGTTTGTTTTTTATCTTTTGTGAAATTCCACACAATTAAGGCTACTCCTATACTATGAGCTAAACTAGAATACCAAAATACATTTTTAAACATTTGGGAATAAATGGTTCCACAAGTTGTACTAATTTGTGCTTGTTTTTGCATTCTAGGAGTTTCGATATACTCGTTCAAGAATTCTGGTATTCCTTCTGGTGATAATATTTTATAATATTCTTGTATTTGTGAATTTAAGGTTTCGATATAGTTTTTCATTTTTTACTCCTTTTTTCAATTACTTCTATTATAAATTTTATACATGATATAATGTTATTTATCTCTTTCTGCTTTATCAATTGTTACTGTATTTGTGTCAAAATCATAGGTGATTCCTTTGTCTATTTTCAAACCTTGTTTGAATGTATTTTTCTTGTCTTCTTTTTCTATTTTTTCTAACATTTTATTTTGTGCTTCCAACCCATATTTTTCTTTTAATTCTTCTAGACTTAAAGTTGGTTCTATAAAACTTTTCACATAATCAATTGGATAATCAATCAATCCATCTATTCCTTCATACCATGCATCACCTGTCATATTTCTGTCTCGAATGGCTTCTTCTGGCTTTGTCTCATTAAACATTTCTATTTTTCCATTTCTATAAATTCCTATACTTGGATTTGTTGGGTCAATAAACAATGTTAACCTTTCTTTTGGAATATCCATAGCAACAATAGCATGATTAACCAATTGTTTCTTTTGTTCTTTTTTCGCATTTTCACCTAATTTTTCTATTAATTCCTCTGTTTTTTCTAATTCTAAAAATATATTAAAATTCTCTTCTTCTGTTTCTCTTTTTTCTTCTTTTCCGTTTTCATCATAATATATCGTAGTTTTTTCTCCATCTTTTATAATAGTTTTAAAATTTAATTTTCCATGATTATAAAAAGTAGTTACATCTTTTTCTTTGTCTGCTAATGTTTCTCTTTTTACTTTTCCTGTTTCATCATAGAATTTAGAAGTATAATAGTCATCCGTTTTTTTATTTTCCCTTATTAATTTTCCATTTGCATAAGTTTTTCGTATTTCATTGCCTTCTTGCTGTTTTGTAATTGTTGTTTCATGTTCTAATACTTTTCCATTTTTATCATACGAAATTTCTTCTTCTTGATTTCCTTCTGCTATTATCTTTCTTGCTAGTTTTCCTTCTTCGTATTGATAGGTAATCGTTTTATTTTCTTCTGTTATAGTTTCTTCTTGTAATTCTTCATCACTATATTTTTTTTGCACATTTCCTTTATAATTAATTCTTGTATTATTTTCTTTAAGTGTATTATGTTCTATATTGGCATTTTCTAAATCTCCTCCATAATCCCATAATGTAACAAATCTTGCATTATACTCTGGATTAATCGCATTTAATTTATCTACCATATTGGCAGCCATATTTCGACATACCCCGATTCCATCTTTATACATAACGTCTATGCCTAAATATCCGGCTATATCTAGCTTGGGTTCACCATATCCCTGAATTGTTTCATGCATATCCTTCATAATTCTCATAATAATTTCCATATCACTTTGGGAATGGATATCAAATTTTTTAGCATATTCTTTTACTGCTTTTTCATATTCATCAATCTCTTTAGCATATTTTTTGGCATTTTTAGCTTCTTCTCTTTCTTCTAATAGCGGAGGCTGCAATAATGATATTGCAGAAAGTGATGCTATTATTGTAATAGCCATTCTTTTCATTGATTTTCCACACTCTACTATAAAATTTTTATGAGAAAAAAGTTCTTTCCAATTTAGTTCTCTTCCTACTTCCTTTTCTGCATCACCTACCCATACACATTCCCAATAATCCTCACCATATTTGGTATAAATATCTAAAAATTTTCCTTCTTCTTCTAACTTTTGAATATCTTCTTTTTTATATTTACGCGAAACATATTTTCTAAAATATTTAGGACCATATTCTAAATAAATCTGTTCAAACTTCTTCTGTTTCGCTAATAATTTTACTTGTCTTTTGATTTCTTTTTCTTTCATATTTTATCTCCCATTTACAACCTTTTCTATTATAAATTTTATATTATGTTTCTTGGTTTGTCAACTTTGATATTGACTATTTTCAATATCAAAAAATGCTTATTTTAAAAGGGTAGATAAAAATTCATCGAATTTTTATCTACCCTTTCCTTTCCAATCGTACAATTACTTCTTTTTCAAAGATGTTCGATAGGTTACCCCGTTTCCTAAATTGACCGTTGTTTTTCCTTTCGAGTTGATTGTAATTTTCCCTACTTTCAAACTGACTGAAATACCACTTTTGCTAATATTCACAAAAGTGTTCTTTCCAATTTTAATCCGTTTACGATAGCTTATTCCCATATGACTGTCTCCTTTCAAAAAGATAAATGTACTTGTTCCTCTTTAATTACAAGAGATTTTATAGTTAAAAGCTTTCTTATATATTAGCATATTTTACATAAAATTGTCAAGTTGAAATAATTGAAAAATTGTTTTATAGATGTGTCCCCAATTGCTCCAAAAGGAGCAAAAAGAAACGTCCCTATTTACCCAAATAGACTCATTTGGTTGCTTTGGCTCATTCCTTCTAAACAGCCAAAGGCTTTTAGCAAGTCGGTTACAGAGTTTCCTACTTTGGAACGTATTTTTAGGTCATCAATTGACATGAATTTTCCTTCTTGTCTTGCTTTTACAATTCCTTGTGCTGCTACAGTTCCTAGTCCTGGTATGCTGTTTAGTGGTGGTCGAATTCCGCCTTCTTCTACTAAAAATTTCGTGGCATCTGATTGGTATAAGTCCATTGGGAGGAAGTTATATCCTCTTTCATACATTTCTAATACCAATTCTAAAATAGCATACATGTTTTTGTCTTTGACGGTTGCTGCATTTCCTTGTAAGTCGATTTCTTTCATTTTGTTTTTTACTTTTTCTTTTCCAAATATCATACATTCACTGTCAAATTCGTCTGCTCTAATAGAGAAGTAAGATGCATAATAGGCTAATGGTTCGTGTACTTTGAACCACGCAATTCGAAAGGCATTGGTTACATATGCTGCTGCATGGGCTTTCGGGAACATGTATTTGATTTTTTCACAAGATTTGATATACCATTCTGGTACATTGTGTTCTTTCATTAGTGCTACATATTCTGCCCATTTTGCTGGGTCTTTTAAGGCTTTTCCTTTACGTACTGTTTCCATGATTTTGAAGGCTGGATTTGGTGGCAGCCCTTGTTTGATTAAATATATCATGATATCGTCACGACAACATATGGCATCTTGCAGAGTTACCGTTCCTGCTTCAATCAAACTTTGGGCATTTCCTAACCACACGTCAGTTCCATGAGATAATCCTGAGATACGGATTAATTCATCAAAAGTTGTTGGTCTTGTGTCTACTAGCATTCCTCTTACAAATTTGGTTCCAAATTCTGGTACTCCAAAACTTCCTACTTCAGAGTGGATTTGCTCTGGTGTTACACCAAGTGCTTTGGTGGAACTGAAGATTGACATGGTATCTTTATCATCTAATGGTACTTTGGTTGGGTCAATTCCTGTAATGTCTTGTAACATTCTTATCATGGTCGGATCGTCGTGTCCTAGGATGTCTAGTTTTAATAGGTTTTGGTCAATAGAGTGATAGTCAAAATGAGTGGTTACAATATCTGAATTCGGGTCATCTGCTGGATGTTGTACAGGACAGAATTCATAAATTTCTCTTCCCTTTGGTACAACGATGATTCCTCCTGGATGTTGTCCTGTGGTTCTTTTTATTCCTGTACATCCCCCTGCTAATCGTTGCGTTTCCGCACGATTGATTGGAATGTGTCTTTCTTCAAAGTATTTTTTTACATAACCAAAGGCTGTTTTGTCCGCTATGGTTCCTATGGTTCCTGCTTTAAAGGTAGTTCCTTTTCCAAAAATGACTTCTGTGTAACGATGGGCTTTTGCTTGGTATTCTCCTGAAAAGTTTAAGTCGATATCAGGTTCTTTGTCTCCGGTTAAATCCTAAGAAAGTTTCAAATGGAATGTCCATTCCATCTTTTGCTAGTTTATGCCCACATTTTGGACATTCTTTATCTGGCAAGTCAAATCCATTTTTATAACCATAGTCTGTAAAATCTGAATATTTGCAATTTGGACATCGATAGTGAGCAGGCAAAGAGTTTACCTCTGTAATTCCTGTCATGTTCGCAGCAAAAGAGGAACCAACTGAACCTCTAGAACCAACGATATAACCATCTTCATTCGATTTCCATACTAGTTTTTGAGCAATAATATACATAACCGAAAATCCATTTCGAATAATAGAATCTAATTCTTTGTCTAGTCTATCTTGTACAATTTCTGGCAAAGGGTCACCATATAGCTCATGTGCTTTTTCATAAGCAATATCTTTAATGGTTTGTTCACATCCTGGTATGTGTGGCGGACACTTTTCTGGTGAAATTGGACTAATTCGATCACACATATCGGAAATCAAATTTGTATTAGTTACTACTACTTCATAGGCTTTTTCTTTTCCTAAATAACTAAATTCTTCTAACATTTCTTCCGTTGTTCTTAAATATAATGGTGCTTGGTTATCAGCATCATCGTAGCCTTGTCCCGCTTCTAAGATACGTCTATATACTTCGTCTTGTGGGTCCATAAAGTGAACGTCACAAGTTGCTACCACTGGCTTATTTAATTTTTCTCCTAAGTCTACAATTTTTCGATTGATATCGCGTAAAACTTCTTCATCTTTCACAATTTCTTTTCGAATTAAGAACTGGTTATTTCCAGTTGGTTGAATTTCTAAATAGTCATAATCATTGGCAATTGCTTCGATTTCTTCGTCTGTCTTTCCGTAGTTCAATCGCTTGGTATAGTTCTCCTGCTTCACAGGCACTTCCGTAAAATCAATCCTTCTGAATATTTTTTATATAAACTTTTTAAAATTCTAGGTTTTCTATAAAAATAGTGTAAATGAGAAAGTGATACTAGTTTATATAAGTTTTTTAATCCTACATAATTTTTTGCTAAAATAATAGCATGGTATGTTTTTAATTTTTTATATTCTTCCTTCTTTGCCTCTTCGGTACTACTTACTTGGTCAATATCATCAATATTTTTTGCTCCACGTTTTTTTAGCATGTCAAGCATAACATTAAAAACTTTAACCGTTGTGTCTACATCATCTAAGGCACGATGGGCTACTTCTACTTTTATTCCCAAGTTTTCTGCAATTTTTCCTAATTTATACTTTTTATAGTCTGGAAATAAGTCTTTGGCTAAACTTAAGGTATCCAAATAAGTATAATCAAATTGATAGCCTAAATTTTTCGCATTTTGCTTTAAAAATCCCATATCAAATGGAGCATTGTGAGCAACCAAAACAGAACCTTCGATAAATTTAAGTATCTTAGGAAATACTTGTTCAATAGTTTCGGCATCTTTTACCATATCATCTGTTATATTCGTAACTTCTGTTACTCTTTGTGGGATATGCTTTTCTGGATTTACAAAACAACTAAATTGGTCAATTACCTCTCCATTTTTTATCTTCATAATTCCCACTTCTGTAATTTTTTCTGCTGTTGCTGAAAATCCTGTTGTTTCTAAGTCTAAAACACAGTAGGTCGTATCAATTTCTTGTCCTTTACTATTGGTAACAATTGCATTTTTGTCTGGTGCTAAGTAGGCTTCTACTCCATACAATATTTTCATATCTGGATTGTCATATCCTAACATTTTGTGGGCTTCTGGAAAAGCTTGTACCACACCATGGTCTGTAATGGCAATGGATTTCATCCCCCATTTCATGGCTCTTTTGATTAAGTCTTTGGCTGATGTCATGGCATCCATTTGGCTCATTTGGGTATGCATATGTAACTCTACTCTTTTTACTTCCGCGTTGTCTTGTCTTGTTTCTTTTTTTAGTCCACTTTCCATTTCTACAATGGTATTGGCCATAACCGTTAATTCATTGGAAAAGCTATCCATTTGTGCTGTTCCCGCAATCATTAATCCTTTCGCACTTTGAATTCTTTTCATGCTTCTTTTTGCCTTTTCTTTGTCTAAAAAGGCTTTGCAGGTAATGGTACTGGTTCCATCGTATAGGTCAAAACTAAATAGCGTTTTTCCTGATTTTAGAGTTCTATCTTCTGTAAAGATAACTTCTCCTTGTAATGCCACTCTTCCATCGTCTACTCCTAAATCTTCCACTTTTACTAATGGGTCTGTTATGTTAGGTGAACTTCCTAAAATTAATGGAGTATCTTCTATTTCATCTTCACTTGGTAATTCTGGCAAATTATTGTCACTGATTTCAACAATGGTATTTACCATTACGGTTACATCTCCCGCATAGTTGTCTAGCTGGGCTTTTCCTGTTGCTTTGATAGCTTTTGCTTGATTGATTTTTTCTTCGATTTCTTTTCCTTCATTGTAATCTTTTCCAAAAGATTTACAGGTAATGGTTCCTGTTCCATCATACAAATCGAAAATAATCATTCCTTTTCCAGATTTGGTTTCTCTTACATTTATGGTTACTAATCTTCCTTCTAAGGTTACTCTTCCATCATTTGCTGTAATATCCTTAATTTTTAAATGTTTTTCCTTAGCTCTTGATGGTTTTCCCATAATATATTCCTGCTCTTCTATCATTTCTGGCATTAGCATTTCTTCGTCTGGAATATAACCTTCTAAATCAGTTGGTGGCGCATAGTCTGGGTCATGATATTCTGGTACTGGTATTGCCATTTCTTCATTTACTTTTTCGATTTGTTGCCTATTTTCTTCTATATGTGCTATAATTTGCGCTTCTTGTTTTTGAATGCTTTCACGCATTTCTTTTATCGCACTACTTGACAATTGTTCTGTAATTTCAATTGCATATTCCTTCCCAAATAAGTTTTTAATTGTTTTTTGCAATTCCTTATCTGTTTTTTTGGCTTTTAAGAATTCGGCTCCTTTAATGTGCATTTGAATGTATATGGTATTGTCTTTTACTTCTAAATCACTTTTTAGTAGTAACATTGGTTTTGCTAATGGATATTTGTGTGACATGTAGGCTATGATGTTTTTCCATTCGCCTTTTATGGATTTTTTCTCTACTTTTTCATGGTATTGTATTTCAATATCGATATGTTCAAATTTAAATCTTTCTTTTAAGAAGTTTTCAAAATACCATGTTTCTTTGATTTCTATATATTCATCCAAATATAAAATAACTTGCAAAGTATTTGTTTTTTTGATAACATTTAAGGCTCTTACTTCTGCATATTTTATGTTGGCATTGGTCTTGTAATCACTAAATATTTCCCCTACTTTTTTTGGTTTTTGTTCCATTTTATGATGTTCCTTTCTCTCCTTCTTGTTGCTCTATTGTATCACATTTCGTCGAAGGAGAAAAGCGAACAAATTGATTTTATTGGATAATTTCCTATACTTTTTTATTTCTGTTTTTGCAATATTATTTTGAGTTGTAGAAAACTGTCATAATTTGCGATGAAAAGTAATGCTTAAGGTATTGTATAACCTGTATTTTTATGTTATTATTCTAATAATTATTATAGAATTTGTCATTTAATCTGTGTTGGGATTTATTCTAGGAATTTTAAAATCTATTAAAAACTTCAAAAGAAATTAATTATTTAGAAGAAACAAGATTTATATTAGATTTATTAAGTAATGTCATAACAGAAGAAATTGGAAATGAGAAAGCAAAAAAATTAAGAAAAATGATAAGTATGGAGGTGAATGAAAATATGGTAACAGAAAATTTAAGAAATATTTTTAGAATGAATTATAATGAAGGCATACAAAAAGGAATTCTCGAAACAGCTAGGAAAATGTTAGAATTGAATATTAGTTTAGAAGATATAAAAAAAGCAACAGGTTTAACGAAAAAAGAAATAGAAAAATTATAATAAAAAAAGTTAAGTTTTAAATGTTTTAGTTTAAAACTTAACTTTTTTTATATTTATAATTTTATTATTTTGTAACACATTTTTTCTATCCACATATTATATATCATACGAAGGAAAACAACAAAAGAAAAAAATAAATCAAAACATATTTCTTTATGGAAGGGGGTCTAGACTATGCCAGAAAATAGAGGATGCGGTGGATTCGGATTTGGTGATGATTGTTGCTGGATTATAATCCTTATATTATTAATCTGTTGTTGTTGCGGTGGTAACAGAGGCGGATGTTGCTAATTTTTACAACATTCCAAAAAGCGTGTAAGTTAGTTCTTACACGCTTCTCTTATTCTTTCAATTTCTTCATTTATCTGGTTAATTTCAATTCCTTCTACTTCGCCTTCATCTGAAATATTATATTTTTCCTTCATTTTTATAATTCTCTTAACACTTCTATTAATTCTGCCTGATTTTATTTTTTCTTGTTGTACTAATCTTATAATTCTCTCTATCGCTTTTCTTTCCTGTTCTTGATTAAAACGAAATACTATTACATCATTACCTGCTTGAAATGCTTTTTTTAGTGCCAATTCTTCGCCATAAATAAATCGTATTGCTCTCATCTTTAAATCATCTGTCACAACTAAACCATTATAATGATATTTCTTTCTCAAGTATTTTCCAATAAATTTTCTAGATAGAGAAGCAGGATACATTCCTGTTATATTTTTAATTAATAAATGTCCTACTAAGATAGCCTCTGCTCCATTTTTAATTGCCTCTTGAAATGGATACATATCCTCCTTTTCTAAGTCTTCCATTTTTTGACTAATAATTGGTAATAGATAGTGTGAATCTTGTTTCGTCGCTCCATGTCCTGGAAAATGTTTAATAACCGATAAAATTCCTTGTTCTTGTAGTTTTTTCATAACGGCAATTCCATATTGGGCTACTTCTTCCTTTTTTTCGCCATAACATCTATCTCCTATGGCATGTTTATTTTTAAATCTTTTTAAGTCTAAAACAGGTGCAAAATTAATATGATATCCCGATTTTCTTAATATTTTCCCAATTATTTCAGCTGATTTTTCTACTTGTTCTATACCACCTTTGCTAGCAATTTGATTAGCAGATGGTAAATTTAGAATTTCTTTTGGCATTCGATTAACTCTACCACCTTCTTGATCAATTCCAATCCACAAAGGTATTTTATTTTTTTTATTTAATTCCTTTAATTGACTAATTAAATCTAGCATTTCTTGATAGGTATTAAAATTCTTTCGATATAAAATAATACCACCAATTTTATATTTTGTTATCATTGTTTTTATTCTTGGTGTGATATAATTCGTGTCCATTCCAATGATAAGCATTTGTCCTACCTTTTCTTGTATTGACAATTCTTCTATTTTCATTTTTCCCTCTTTTATTTAAATCTCTTTCCTTTATGCTTTCCTTTTCTCCTTTTGTCATAATAAGTATTATTTTCTTCAAAATCCATTTCTACTCCGTGAACTATAACCATTTAAGAATTGCTCTTTTACTTTATCTTTTGGCATACTTTCAAAGTCTTCTACTTCTTCCTCATATTCCTCTTCCCACTCTTCCCACTCTTCCTCTTCTGTCTCATCTTCTTCATATCTTCTTCCTCTTAAAGCTCTTGGCATGTCATCATAGTCTTCATAGTTTTCTTCCTCTTCTTCATTTCCATAAAAGCCAATTCCAGAATATTCTTCTGCCAAATTTCTATTTCTTCTTCGTATGATAATAACTACTAAAATAATAATTAGTAGTATAATTGCTATCGCAATCCCAATTATTGTTTTTTGCTCTTTCTCTTTTTTCTGTGCTTCTTCCTTTGCTATTGCTTCCTGATCTACTAAGCTCTTATTGACTGTTACTTGGTAAGTAGCTACATTATCCCCATTTTTATCAGATACTAATATAGTAATAATATTTTCGCCTTCTTGTATATTATCATTTCCAATTACTTCAACAACATAATCTTCATCTGTTGGACTTGTTTCAATATTTAGTTTTACGTCTTCACCAATATATTTAACTGTATATTCATATACATTTGTCTTGAATTCTGGTGTTAAATTCAAATTGTTTATCTTTAATTTTGCTAGTCCTTTTCCTTCTTCTTTTATTACTTGTTCTGCATTATCGGTATTTTGTGTTTTCTCTTCCTCATAATCCTCTTGTTGTATTTCTCGAATAATGTTGATGGTATATGTTTTCTTTGTTCCATCTTCTGCTGTTACAGATACTTGAACTGAGTTTTCTCCTTTTTCCAAACTCTTTTTTCCTGTCCCTGTAATTTTTGCTTTTGCATCTTGTGCTGTTGCATACACCTCTACTGTCTCTGTATTTTCTGGTACAGAAACTTCATAAGATGTCGTTCCATACTTAAATCCTGTAAAATCATGTGGTCTAATTCCTAAGTTACTTAAATTGGCATTACTTGATTTTTCTGTTGTCCCATTTTTACTAGTGTTGGTAGTATTGCTAATATTTGAACTAGTTTGTTCTTTTGTATTAGTAACAGTAGTATTGCTTTGTGTTTCATTTTCAGCTTGACTTTGCGTTACTACCATCCCCCATAATATTGCAAATATAGCTACTATCTTAATAATTCTTTTCATCCTTCTTTCCCTCCTATATATATTTTTTTATTCTATCATACAGCTTACTTGTTGATAAGCCAACTGCACTGTTAAAATCACCTACTACTTTTTCTACATGTCTTGTAAATTCATCTTGTAAAGAAAAGGAACCTGAACGATCTACGGCTTTTCCTGTATTTATCCATTTTCTAATTTCTTCTTCTGTCATATCTTTTATATAAATTTCAGTAATTGTACAATCTACTTTTTCTATTTTCTTATCTTCCTCTTGGATAAAAACAGTCATACCTGTTAATACATTCACTTTTGAATTTCTTAGTTGTTTTAGCATACTTACTGCTGCTTCTTCATCTTTTGGCTTTTCATAAATACAATTGTCCTTTTCTACTATTGTATCTGCCCCTATAACAATTCTTTCTCCTTCTGTCTTGTTCCACACCGCTTCTGCTTTCTGATAAGACAACTTTTCAACACGTTCTTTTATCGGTAAATTGCTATCCATTTTTTCTTCTATTTGACTAACTATAATTTGATAGTCTTTAATTCCCATTTGTTCCAGTAACTCTTTTCTTCTTGGAGATCCGAGATGCCAATATAATTTGCATTTTTTTCCTTCTTTCTCTTCTAATTTTACTTCATTTTATCATTTGCCTTTTTTTTCGTCAACTAATTTTATTTTTATTGTACAAATTCTTTTTTTTTATGCTATAATAAATATGAAAACGGGACAGAGGGACACCCCTTTTTCGTCTCATTTAAGAGAAGGGTTGTCCCTAAATCCCTGTTAAAGGAGTTTATTATGATTGAATTACTTTCACCAGTTGGTGATTTTGAATGTTTAAAAGCTGCTGTCCAAAATGGTGCAGATAGTGTGTATTTTGGTTCTGATACTTTTAGCGCAAGAGCTTTTGCTCATAATTTCGGTCCTAAAGAATTAGAAGAAGCCATCCACTATGCTAAAATTCGTGGTGTTAAAACAAATTTAACTTTAAATACTTTAACTAAAGACACTGAATTTGAAGATGCTATTTCTTTAGCCAAGTCCGCTTATTGTGCTGGTATTGATGCTATCATTGTTCAAGATTTAGGTCTAGCTACTGAATTAATTCGTCTTTTCCCTGACTTACCAATTCATGGTAGTACACAAATGACAGTGCATAATTTGAATGGTGCTTTAGAATTACAAGAACTTGGATTTAAAAGAGTGGTTTTAGCACGAGAACTTTCTATGAATGAAATTGATTATATTTGTAAAAATACTAAGATAGAAATTGAATGTTTTGCTCATGGTGCTTTATGTATCTCCTATTCTGGGCAATGCCTATTTTCTAGCATGTTAGGCGGTCGTTCTGGTAACCGTGGAAAATGTGCTCAGCCTTGTAGGCTTCCTTATGAATTGTTAGAAAATGATAAAAAGATTAACTCTGGTTATTTACTTAGCACACGCGATTTATGCAGTTTGGATTACATCCCTGCATTTGTCCAATCTGGTGTAAAATGCTTAAAAATAGAAGGTAGAATGAAGTCCCCAGAATATGTAGCAACTGTGACTAGAATTTACCGAAAATATATTGATTTAGCCTTATCGAATGAACCTTATGTAGTTAATAAATCTGATAGAAAAGAATTAATGCAAGTGTTTAATCGCGGTATGTCTTCTTCTGGTCATTTAGATAACGAACCAAATAAAAACTTAGTTTTTAAAGAAAAACCTAATAATATGGGACTTTTATTAGGAAAAGTTCAAAATTACAATAAAAACAAAGGTCTTATTACTGTAAAATTAAAAGAACCTATTAAAATTGGTGATACTATTTCTTTAGAGCATGAAACTGGTTCTTATACTGTTTCTGAATTAATGGAAAATCATAAAAATATTGTAGAAACACAAATAGGACAAACTATTATAATGGGAAGAATGAAAGGAAACATTTCTTGTAATGATAAAATTTATAAAATGTCTTCCAAAGAATTGTCTACTTCTGCAAAAGAAAGCTATAAAAAAGAAGCTCGAAAAGTTTCTTTAAATTGTAAAATTACAATTCAAAAAGAAAAACCTCTTTCTATTTGCGTTACACCTGCAAATTCGCTTCCCTTATATAAAAATTTAAAAATTGAATATACATTAGACGAACTTCCTATAGAAGCAAAAAATAAACCATTGGAAAAACAAACCATTATCAACCAAATCACAAAAACTGCTTCTACCCCTTATCAATTTAAAAAGATAAATATTGTTATGGATGATAATGTATTTATTCCTAAATTAAGTATTTTAAATGAGCTTCGTAGAAATGTTTTAGAACAAGTTGAAAATTATGCCATTAAACGTTGTTCTCGTTCTTATCTTGAAAATTCTAAAGAAGAAATAATACAAGATAATGCTAGCTTTGAGGTAAAAAATGAAGTCCTTTCTGATATGAGAAATTACGTAAAAACTGATATTCACTTAACAAAACTGCAATCTCCCAAAATTTCTGTTTTGTTAAATAATCTACATCTTGACTTTGATTATTCAAATTTAAGTGATAATATTGATAATGTTTATATTCCCTTGAAATATTTTACCAATAAAAAATATGACTCTATTTTAAAGACCTTGAGTAAAAATTTCACCTTGTACATTTATATGCCAACTATTATAAAAGGAAATTATAAAAATTTATTTTATGCTAACGCAGAAAATTCTGTAAAAAAATACGAAATAAAAGGATTTGTCATTTCTAATATTTGCAATATAAAACTATTAAATGAATTATTTACCGATTTAGATAAATATTTTAAATTAGTTACCAATTATACTTTTAACGTATTCAACTTACAAA
Organism: uncultured Clostridium sp.; assembly: GCA_947426525.1. Taxonomy (GTDB): domain Bacteria; phylum Bacillota; class Clostridia; order TANB77; family CAG-508; genus CAG-269. The sequence continues at coordinate 21,883 of CANEEJ010000010.1, forward strand.
CTGTTTTATCTTTGAAAAAGCTTGGTATTAGCCGTTTTACTCTTTCTCCTGAATTAGATAAAACAACTATTCAAAGTTTATGTGATTATCATTATTTACAAAAAGAAATGATTGTATATGGAAGAATACCTTTAATTAATATGAATTATTGCTTATTAGGAGAAACCGACAAATGTTACCCTGAATGTAAGGCTCGTTGTCAAAACGAAAAAAATACTTATTACTTGAAGGACCGACTAAATATGAAATTTCCAATTATGCCTGACTCTACACAAACAGTAACCACTTTATTTAATAGTAAAATTACTTCTGTTTCACCACAAGACTTTTCCATTAACTATGCCAGAATTGATATTTTAGATGAAGATATTTCTCAAATAAATCATATTGTTGAAACTGTTATGTTAGGAAAACGTCTAGAGGGAAAAGAATTTACAAATGGAAATTTAAACCGAAACATCTAATTTGAGACAAAGGGGACAGGTCTTAACTGTCTCATTTTTCTTAAATAAAAATTACTAAATATATAGAAAATGAGACAGTTAAGACCTGTCCCCTTTGTCTCAAATTTGTTTACTACTTAAATCAATTATCAAGTCCATATTATCATCTTTAGCTGTTTTATTTTTTCTAATTGCTCCACACTTCTTACAACGAAAAACAATAACATATCCCTTTTTACTGTCTATTTCTAAACTTACTGGTTCTAAATCCCCATGGCATTGTTCTTCTCTGTCTCCAGGATTTTTATCTACATGTTTGGAATGCAAACAATAAGGGCAATGATTTCTACACGAATACCCTAGCTTAGGAACCTTTTGTCCACAATTATCACATATAAATTCTTCATCTATCTCAACAAAATTTCTTGATTTCATTCGCTTTCCTCCTTTTGATGAGACACTCTAGACCTGTCCCCACTGTCTCACCTAATGCTCTTTGAAACTTCCGCCTCCTAAAAATTCTTTTAGAAGCGAATTGGTTGGTACATATTCGGCTGGTATTGTTTTGAAATATTTTAATAGGTTGATTAGTCTTTGGGCTTCTGCATATTCTGGTTCGTCTTGTTTGATTTGTTCTAATAGTGGTACTGCAATTGCTTTTAGTGCTCCTAATTCATAAATTAATGAGGTATTGAATATACTATCTGCTTGTTCTTGATATGGAAAGATATTTTTTTCTTCTCCTCGATTTACCATATGCCATGTTTTTATTGTATGTTTGGCATCATATCCTCTAAATTGATTATCTCTTACCATTCTTCTAACCAATCTTGTGTCTGTTGTTGATATTCTATTGTATCGATCCATATTTAATACTGTTAATGCACTAATGTAAATTTTATACTTTTGTTCTTTGGCAATTCGATTCGTTAATTTGTCATTTAAACAATGGATACCTTCAATTACTAGTAGTTGATCTGGTTCTAATTTTAGTTTTTTTCCATTGTACCTTTTGGTTCCTACATGGAAATCAAATTCTGGTATTTCTACTTCTTCTCCATTTAGTAACCTTGTTAAATGATCATTAAATAGTTCTAAATCAATTGCTTCAATACATTCAAAATCATACTCTCCATTTTCATCTCTTGGTGTATCTGGTCTTTCTACAAAATAATTATCTACTGATATGGTTACTGGCTTAATATGATTAATTCTTAATTGAATTCCAAGTCTTTGGGCAAATGTTGTTTTTCCAGAAGATGATGGACCTGCTATTAATATCATTTTTACATTTCTATTTTGTGCTATTTTATCTGCTATATTAGCAATTTTCTTTTCATGTAAAGCTTCATCTAACATAATAATATCTTTAATATTATCTTCTTCTACCGCTTTGTTTAATTTATAAATTGTATTTACATTTAAAATTTTATGAATGTCATCATATTCATCTAACGCCCAAGCTAATTTCTTAGTTTGTATTAACTTTGGTAATTGCCCTGGCTTATCAGAGCTTGGATATCTTACTAAAAATCCATCTTCATATTTTATAATTTCAAATATTTTTGTAATTCCAGTTCGATTGGCAATTGTTCCATAACAATAGTTATAATAATTTTCACAATAATACATAAAAACCTCTTGATTTTCTAACAAATCAAATTGTAATCTTCCTTTAGATACATGATTTTTCTCATAAAATTCTTTTGCTTGCTCACGTGTCATAACCACTTGTTTAATTGGTAAATCCCTTTGTACAATTTGATGCATTTTCTCATTCAACTGTTGTATCAATTCTTCTGTTATTTCTGTGTTTTCTAACTCACAAAACATAGAATTTGGTAATTGATAATTTACTATCATCTTTTTGTCTGGGCATACTTCTTCCACTGCTTTTCCTAAAATATAAATAATCGTTCTTCTATAAATTTTAGTTCCCTCTTTTGAAGCAATATCAATTAATTTAACCTCACCATCTTGTTTTAGCTCATATTCTAAATTAACATACTGATTATTAAAAATAGCTCCAATGACTGGATACTCATTTTTTTCTATTTCCTCTTTTAATAATTCTTGTATTGTTATTTCCTTTTCACTTTCTAACACTTTATCTTGATATTGTATTTTCATAATCTTCCTCCTTCTTAATGATTTTAACGTAAATACTAATATTAGTCAACTTGTTATATTTTAATTTTTTGTGGATATACTTTTATTATAGGAAAAGGAGGTATGGTTGATGAATTTGGAAAGAATTTATACCGTTTTAAATAATGATGAGAAATTTGATATTTTTTATGATAATCGCCCTGTTTGGGTTCAAGGCTTAAATGAGAATACAGAAATGGCAAAAGTTGGTTTTGTAGATAATTTTGAGGAAAAAGATGTTTTTATTAGTGATTTATATGAGAAAACTCTATAAAAAAGATACTTAGTTTATTATAAAATAAACTAGGTATCTTTTTATATTCTTATTTTGTTATAATAAAATCATGTACCTTTTCTATTTCATAAGTAGCACTTGTACTGATTTTCATACTTTTTCCTGGTTGTAATTCTCCAATATAGGCATCTATCGTCTTAACTTCGTTTCCTTGTTCATCTACCATTTTTACTTTAACAGGATATCCTCCTTGTTTCGTTTCTGAAGTATTGGTTACAGTTGCTATTAATAAAGTTTCTTTCTCTGTTTCTGTTAATTGAATATTACTAATTTCCATTCCTTCAAATTTTTTCGTTTCATGTAGCTTATCACTTACATTTAAAACGGTTCCATCTTCTAATACGGTTGAAGAGCTTTCCTCTACAGCTTCTGTTTTTACCTCTTCTTGTTTTTTACCACTTTTCACTATAATTGTTATGATAATAACAACAATTGTAATCGCTACTAATATGGCTATCAGCGTTTTTTCTTTATCTTTCATTTTCCCGTTTCCCCTTTCTTTATTCTTTGGTATCTTTATTTACTGCCTGAATTATATCAATTATTTATATTACTGTCAATCTTACTTTCTATTTTTCATAAATTTATTTTAATGCTATTATTTCTATCATAATCTACTTTTTGTTAAATATAGTATAATAAATCATTTTTTTAAGAAAGAGGTTTTACATGCTTACTAAAACAAATATCTATGTCATAAAATTAAAAAGAAATTTATTACCAATGCTTTTTTTAGGATTTACCTTTTGTTTATTACTCTTTTCCAAAAGCAATCTTCCTGCTGTGAAATCTGGTTTGCAACTTTGGGCTACTTCTGTTGTGCCATCTCTTTTTCCTTTTTTTGTCGCAACAGAATTGTTAATGCACACTAACCTAGTTAGTTTGCTAGGAAACTTACTTAATCCTCTTATGAAGCCAATTTTCAATGTACGAGGTGAAGGTTCTTTTGCTTTTATTATGGGAATTATTAGTGGCTATCCTGTTGGTGCCAAAATTGCTAGTAATTTTAGACAAAATAATATTTGTAGCAAAGAAGAATGCGAAAGGTTGCTTAGCTTTACCAATAACTCTGGCCCCTTATTTATAATTGGAACCGTTGGCATTTTAATGTTCGGCAATACAACCATTGGTATCCTATTGTTTATTACCCATCTATTGGCTTGTATTACCGTAGGTGCTCTTTTTCGTTATTGGAAAAAAGGAAAAAATACTTTTTTGACTACTTCTTCTAATTTTATAAATTCTCCTAAAAAAAGTGCTACATTTTCTAACTTAGGCGAAATTTTAGCAGAAAGCATTACCAGTAGTATCTCTACTATTCTTTTAATTGGTGGATTTGTTGTTATTTTTTCTAGCATCATTTCTATTTTTAAAGCTAGCGGTCTACTAAATAGCTTTATAATTTTACTGTCACCAATTTTTGAATGTTTGAATGTTGATACTGCTTTTATTCAAGGAATCTTAACTGGAATACTAGAAATTACAAATGGAATTAACACAATTTCTTCTATTACTTGTAAAAAGATTTCTTGGAATATTATCTTTGCCTCTTTTTTACTTGGTTTTGGTGGTATTTCTATACTTCTTCAAGTCTGGAGCATTACAGCTAAAACAGATTTATCAATAAAACCTTATTTGTATGGAAAACTATTACATGGATTACTTTCTGCTTTTTACAGTTACTTATTTATGAATATTTTCCCTTTTTTAAATTTTGATTTAGCGTGAATTTTGAGACAGTCTCAAAAACAAGGAGTTGATTTTTATGGAACGAGATTTTAATAATGGCTTTATGCCACCTTTTATGGATTATAATATGCCTCCCCCTAATATGGATATGAATGAAATGATGATGCAATATGAACAGGCTTGTAGTTATTATCGTTATTTGTGTATGCAGATGGATTATAAAATTAAGTGTAAAGAATATGAAAAGATGTGTGGACATTCAAATGATAGAAATAATCGAAAAATTGAATAAATAGTATACAACTAAAAAAGTTTCCCAGATAATTTTAAAATTATCTGGGATTTTATTTAACTTATTTATCTTACAAAACAAAAATAGATTAATACAATAATACCTAACGCAATTCTATAATAACCAAATGGTTTAAAGTCATGCTTTTTGATATAATTCATTAAGAATTTAATAACTAATACTGATACTAAGAAAGATATTAACATTCCTACTAATAAAATAATTAATTCTATTCTAGTAAAACTAAATCCAAATTTCACTAATTTTAGTAAGCTTGCTCCTAACATAGTTGGGATGGCTAAATAAAATGTAAATTCTGCTGCATTTGGTCTAGATAACCCAATTAATAAACCACCAATAATAGTTGCTCCTGAACGCGAAGTTCCTGGAAATATAGCTGCCAATAATTGAAAAATTCCAATTATAATAGCATCTTTGTAAGTAATTTGTGAATTATTTTCTTTTAATTTCTTGCTACCTTTTTTTCGGTTTAAATTTTCTACTACAATAAAAGCAATCCCAAATACAATCAAAGCAAGTGCAATACAAAATGGATTATAGAATAATGCTTCAAATACTTCATCGAAAAATACACCTATAATAGCTGCTGGCACACATGCTACTAATATCTTCATCCACAATATCATAATATCCTTATTAAAATAAGATAAGATACCTTTTGGCAGAATTGCTTTTTCTTTGTTTTTGGTGATTGGCCAAATTTTGTTCCAATATAACAATACTACTGCTAAAATGGCACCAAATTGTATTACTACTTGGAACATCCCCCAAAATTCTGGCGATACTTCTTGTAATTTCACAAATTGTTCTACTAATATCAAATGCCCTGTGCTACTAATTGGTAACCATTCTGTTATTCCTTCTACTACCCCAAATAAGATAGCTTTTAAAATTTCTATCAACATATTTCCTTCTTCTCCTTTAAAATATGATAAATTGTATCTTTTATTATTTCTGCTGTTGTAACTGGTGCTACCTTTCCAGGTAACGCCAATGCCCAAATTAATTTTAATTTTCGTTCCTTGCTAGCATTTTCGTCAAATCCTCCTGGTTTCGATGCTAAATCAATTAATAAAGTTTCTTGACTTACATATTGTAGTCTTTCTGCCGTCATAATTCGGTGTGGTATGGTATTAATAATAATATCATAGGAAGCTAATTGCTCTGTTAAAGCATTCATTTGAATAGCCTTATAACCATAAGCTTTTATCCATGCCATATCTTCCTTGTTTCTTACCGCACAAGTTATTTTAGCAGATAAGCCTTCCATTTTTTTTGCTAGTATTTTTCCAATTCTTCCAAATCCTAAAATTAATATTTTGCTTCCATGAATGGTTTTCATTGTATGATGCATTGCTACTTGGATGGCTCCTTCTGCTGTGGAAACAGCATTTAAAATAGCTAATTCTTCTTCCTTCATAACATCTACTACTTCAATTGCTTGTTGACTTGTCATTTCATAGATTTCTGGCTGAATACCACCTGCTATTAGCCTCTTATTTTTGCAATTTTTTATTACCTCTTGAATGGATATAGCTTGTGCACTAAATGGAGTATTGATATATTTCAAGTCACTTGAAAATGGAATCGGTCCTATCACATTTTCAGCTTCTTGAACTGCCTGGCTTATTTTCGAACATTGCCTTATATTTTCTACGTTCTTTAGTTCTTCTATTTTTTCCATTCCATAGGTATGTATCTTATTTCCTTCTTTGGCTAGCATTTTAGCTAAGTAAACCATTCGTAAATCGCCACCAAGGATTGCAAAATTTTCACTCATAAAATTCCCCCTTATTCTTTTATAAGTATATTTTGTTTTCGAAATTTTATGAGTTTTTTATCTTTTACTATCTATTCTTGTCTTTCCTTTTGCCAGTCTTGTTCTAATTCTTGTTCTGGCTGTTTTTTCCCTTTTCCTTCTGCATTTCTTTTTAGCATTTTGATATCATTATAACTTAAATTTCTTGTTATTTCGCTCATTTCTTCTAAATGCTCTTTTGCTTTCACTTCTTTTTCTTGTAATTTTGCTACCTCTTCTTGCTCTGGCTCTTCTAAATTGAATGGCATAGATATTTTAGCCATAATAGGAATAAAAATTGGGTCTTTTTTTACTTTTTCTACAATCTTTTTAGCATTGATATCAATTGCTGTGTTGATATATTTAATGGCAGTATCTTTATCTCCTTTAATTAAATAAATTTTAGCTAATTCATAATAACCATCTGCTGACAATTCTTCCTCTTCAATTGCTTCTAAAAATCTTTTTTCAGCTTCTTCCAAATCTTTATAAATTAAAGCAATTTCTGCTAAAGAATATTTAGCATTATATAATAATGAATTGATTTCTGCTGCTTTTTCGTAACAAATTTTTGCACTTTGAAAGTCATTTAACATGGTATACGCAATTCCCAAATTATAATTTAGTTCATAGCTTACGGGATTAAATCTTAAAGCATCCTGATAAATATTAACAGCTTCTTTATATCTTTCCTTTTCAATTAGAATTTCTCCTAATAGTTCTGTTGCTTGATACATCTCTGGCTTTTTATTTAATAAATTAAATAACATTTCAGCTGCTTCTTCTTTTTTGTCCAAATTTGTTAGTAATTCTGCTACTTTATAATAAGAATCATAATCTTTTTTATTTAAATCAATAGCTTGTACATATTCATCAATTGCCTTTCTCATACCACCTTCATTTTCATAAATTTCAGCTAGCATTCTATGTGCTTTATAAGACCTTGGATTCTTTTCCATCAAGTCTATTAGAACTTGTTTCGCTTTTTTGTTATCGCCAAAAAATAAATATAACTTTGCTTTTTGAATATATAACATCTCAAATAGCCTACCATTTCTTTTTTCTAAAATGATGACAGCTATTGGAAGTATAATAGCTAATAAATATTTTAATAAAATAAATACGATATTTAATTTTACTCTAAATAGTACTTCGATGAAACTAAATGCAATTCCTATAAACTCTAGTACAAGAACTCCTATATAACTAGTATCATTATTTTGTATCATACGAAAAAACATATATACAAATATAGTAAAGGAAATGACGATAAATATTAATTGTTCGACTATCATTTTGTTTTCTCCTATCTTCTTTTTAACATCTCTATTGTATTCCATTTTTTGTCATTTGTCTAGTTTTTATATAATCCTTCGTAAATTTTATAATCTCTTAAGATTTTCCTTACATAATTGTTAGTTTCTTTATAAGGTATTTTTTCAATATCTGTACCATCTTTTTGGATGATTCCTTTCTCAATCCAACCGATCTACCGTTCCTATTCCAGCATTATAAGCCGCTAATGCGACTTCTTTATTACCATATCTTTGCAAAAGAGTAGCTAAATAGCAAGTACCAATCTCAATATTTTTATAAACATCTGTTAACGCTTCTCTTTCATTTTCGGAATTTAGCTCAATGGCATTCTTTCTTGCTACATCTTTGGCTGTTTCTTCCATCAATTGCATCAAACCAATCGCACTTCGATTTGAAATAGCATCTTTGTCAAAATTGCTCTCTGCTTTTATTACCGCAAAAATCAAATTCTCTTCCACCTTATATTTTTCTTGATAAATAGAAACCACTTCTTGATATTTTTTGGGATACATTATCTTTAGTATATTATCTTTTAATAGAAAAACAAATATTAATAAAACGATAAGAAAAATAACCACTATCAATTTTTTGTTCTTCAATTTCTTTCCTCCTTTTGTCTCATTTGCAATCATACCAATTTTTTGCTTCTGAAATGTCGGCAATTAATGGCACTTGTAGTTTGATTGCTGTCTCCATGCTTTGTTTCATGATTTCTTTCATTTGTTCTTTTTCTTCTTCTGTTGTCTCAATCATCATTTCGTCATGAACTTGCAATACAATTTTAGATTGTAATTCTCTTTTTTGGATTTCTTGATATACTTTTATCATAGCTATTTTCATAATGTCTGCTGCTGTTCCCTGAATTGGAGTGTTCATGGCTACTCGTGAACCAAATTGTCTTACCATATAGTTGCTTGATTTTAGTTCAGGGATATATCTTCTTCTATGGAATAAAGTTTCTACATAGCCTTCTTCTGTTGCTTGTTTTGTAATTCCTTCCATAAAAGCTTTAATACCTGCATATTGACTTAGGTATTCTTCAATATATTGTTTCGCTTTTTTTCTACCAATTCCTAACTGTTCTCCTAGCCCAAAGTCACTAATCCCATATACAATTCCAAAGTTAACCGCTTTTGCATCACTTCTTTGTTCTTTGGTGACTTGGTCTATTGGTGTTTTAAACACTTTTGATGCTGCCTGTTTATGAATATCTTGCCCTTCTTGGAAGGCTTCTATCATATGTTCATCATTTGAAATATGGGCTAAAACTCTTAATTCAATTTGAGAATAATCGGCATCTAAATATATTTTCCCCTCTTCTGGTTTAAATACTTTTCTCACTCTTTTTCCTAATTCAAATCTAGTTGGTATATTTTGCAAATTTGGCTCTGTTGAGCTAATTCTTCCTGTTGCTGTTATGGTTTGATGGAAAAATGAATGAATTCTTTTAGTCTTAGGATTAATATATTGTTTTAATCCTTCTACATAAGTAGAATTTAGTTTCATTAATTGTCTATATTCTAGTATTTGCTCTATAATTGGATCTTCTCTTTTTAATTTTTCTAATACATCTACATCAGTTGAATATCCACTTTTTGTTTTTTTGATAACTGGTAATTTCATTTTTTCAAAAAGGATTTCACCTAATTGTTTGGTAGAATTAATATTAAATTCTTCTCCTGCCATCTCATAAATAATCTTCGTTATGCTTTCTAGTTTCTCGGTTAACTCTTTTCCAAATTGATTTAGTTCTTCTTCGTCTACATACATTCCATTCCATTGCATATTAGATAGTACTTCAACTGTTGGCATATCAATTTCATAGAATAACTCTACAGCTCCTATTTCTTCTAGCTGTTTTAAGGTAATTTCTTTTATTTGTGCAATAGCATAACTATAAAAGCCATATTTTTCCTTTGTTTTTTGTTGTATTTCACTATTTTCCATTTCCTGTATACTATCAAACAAATTCATTTGCTTCTGCTTTGGCTCTTCTTCTTTCAATTCTTGTCTATCAATTTCTAGATATTGCTCTATTAAATCCTCAATCGCTAGCTTATTATTCGTTGGATTTAAAATATAACTTGCTATTCCTATGTCATAATGAATTCCTTTTAAATCAATTCCTATTTGTTTTAATAAAATATAACTTTTCGTTAAGTCTATACTAATCTTTTGGATTTGATTGTCTTCCCATAGCTTTTTAAATTCTTGTATCTCCTCTTCTTCTGAAAGAGCCACATAGACTGCTTGTTTCAACTTTTCATGATAAATAGTAAACCCTACTATTTTTTCTTTGATGATTTTTTCTGGATTTTCTTCTTTTTCTGTGTGTAGGTAAAAAATCATTTGCTTTTGTTCTTGTATTAATTTTATGATATCATCTTTTGATTTATCTACCATTTTAAATAATTCCTCTGGTTTTTGCTTTTTTACTGCCTCTCCTCGTAAAGAAAATCTTTCAATGTAACGATTAAAGTTTAATTCTTGAAACAGTTTTAAAACTTCCTGCTTATCCCACTCTTCTACTTTAAAGTCTTCTAATGTATCTTGAATTGGAACCTCCAAATTAATAGTTCCTAGCGTTTTAGATAGAAATGCTAGTTCTCTATTATTTTCTATATTTTCTTTTTGTTTTCCTTTTAGTTCCGCTTCTCCCTTGTCTACTTTTTCATAAAGAGCTTCAATGGAACCAAATTTTTGCACCAAAGAAAGTGCCGTTTTCTCTCCTACTCCTGGAACACCTGGAATATTGTCAGAGGTATCCCCTTGCAGTCCTTTCACATCTATTAATTGTTTTGGTTCCAAACCATACTTCTCTATAATTTTCTCTCGATTGTATTCATCTGTTTCTGTCTTTCCACCTTTTGTATGAGGAATTCGAATGGTTACTTTATCAGTTGCTAATTGAAAAGTATCCCTATCTCCTGAAAGAATAGTTACTTCTAGCCCTTGCTTTTCTCCATAACGAGACAAGGTTCCGAAGTACATCATCTGCTTCATAACCTTCCATCTCTACAATATCAATATTCATAGCCCTTAAAATATCTTTTATTATTGGCATTTGTTCTGCCAATTCTTGTGGCATTCCTTTTCGCGTTGCCTTATACCCTTCATAAAGTTTATGTCTTGCTGTTGGTGCTTTTAAATCAAAAGCTACTACTAAATATTCTGGTTGAACATCTTCTAATAATTTAAACAGAATTGCTAAAAAGCCATAAACTGCATTGGTATATTTGCCATCTTTGGTGGTTAACATTTTGCTTCCCATAATACCATAAAAGGCACGGTTCATAATGCTGTTTCCATCTACTAATACTAATTTATCCAATTTTTTTCCTCCTAATTTTTATCTTTTCATTTACAATCCACATTCCTAAACTTCCTACTGCCAAAACAAATGTAAAAGGTGTTCCATTTTGCCAGCCTTCTCCATATGTCAAAAAAATACTATTAGCAAATTGGCTTATGATTGCTATTTGTGGAATCCATCTTATCATCTCAGCTTTTTGCCACATAAGCAATGGGAATAACCACATAATATACCATGGTTGAAAGTTCGTGATTAGTAGGAACAAAAATGCCATGATAAAATAATTTGCCTTTCTCATTTCCTCTCTAAATTTTATTTGTTTTTTATTTAGCAAAATAATGCAAGCAAAGAAATAAACAATAGTAAAAGCTCCTAATAATACATGATTTACTGTACTTGCTGATAAATTTGGCTCTTTACAATATTCTGTTATCATAATGTAAAAACTTTTTGCTAATTTTTCTTGTTGGATGAATAATCCACTTAATACTTGTAAGTCTCTTACATAGAATAAGTAAGGAATTGCTAAAACCATTACAAATAAAATCCCATATTGGATACATCTTCCGAAATCGTTTTAATGGTGTCTCTTTTCTAAAATAATAAATAATTACAAATGGCAATAAAATAATAGCAAAATATTTAATAGCTGTTGCCATAGCTAAAAATGTTACTGTTACTACTAAATTTTTCTTTTTTGTTAAGAAATGCAAAGCTAGTAATATAAATAAAACGACAAACATGTCATTATGCACACAGGCAATTCCTTCTATTAAAATGAAGGGATTTAACCCATAAAGACAAGTAAAAAGTTTTTTATTCGATATCTTATAAATCAAATAACAATTTCCTAAATGGACTAATACATTTACCAATTTGAACATAATTAAACCAATGTCTATATTTCCAAAAGATAATCCTGCCACTACTCTACAAATCAAGGTCCAAACTGGCCCATAAACTACTGTTGCATTGGCCCAATCATTTCCATAGCCTTGTGCTAATACAGTATCTGTTTGTAAGTATTGCTGGTTATCTCCTTGTTCTACATAGTCTTTTATGGTTGTATAATAAGGATTTTGATGATACGTACTGTCTAGTCTTCCAATTCCTAAATAATAAAATACGTCAGAACACGTAAATGGTAACACTGCTATAAATATTACTGCCATAATGCTAATAAATAAAAACATTTTCTTGGTAGTTTGAAATAGCTCTTTTCTCTTTTTTATGATGATAATGTACAGAATTGATAAAATCGCTAATAGTGTAATGTATAGTAAGGTTTGGGTTGCTCTACTAACTGGCATATCATATAAAAATTGAAAATAGGGGCCAAATTTTAAGACAGTTTTCTTTTGAAACCAATATACAATAGATGGCATAGCAAATAAAATACTTGCTATGCTAAATAAAATTTTTGTTGCTTTGCGTGTAATCAATCTTGTTCTCCTTTTTTCTCTAAATTTTATCCTATGATATCATACTCTCCTAAAAATTACTATATTGTATAAGTGTCAATGATGTGAAACAAAAATATATAAAAATTAATATATA
>CANEEJ010000011.1 GCA_947426525.1 uncultured Clostridium sp.
GATTAATGCGTACAATTTCACTGATACATATAAGCTTTTGAATGAGGCACTCTTTGTTCTGAGACTGAGAATTAAGTTTGAGAGCTTCAGCATGAAGTGCATCAAATTCTCCAAAAATCTTCTGGAATGTTTTAACTTCTTGCTCACTCATTCTTTCATAGTTTCGTGTGTTCATAGAAATATATAGTACTGAATTTAAGATTGTTACATCCCAACTCTAACAATTCATGTATTTACAATTGGCTTTGGCAGACATGGTCTTCTTAAAGAAAGCATTAAACATAGGCTCAGTTTGCTTTGCACAGGATACATGATAATTAGTGTTATTCATGTAGTCTGTTATCCGAGAGATAAAATGGTTTTCCTTTTTTGTGCTTTTTCCAAACATAGCAGTTCCTCCTTATTTTTAATAAAATTGTTTAAATGTCTATATAAGCATAAGGAATAAACAATGCTTATAGCAAAAGTATACCATACGTTACATAAAATGTCAATTTTCTCATAACAATTTTGACTGTAGCATGAGAATACTGTATAAATATAGAATGAAGCAACTGTCAATACTTGCTCCATTCTATATTTTTATTTACTATTCATATTAACTTAAGTCCAATCACCATTGGTCATAATAATCATGAAGTTGTCTGATGTCTGGAGTTTGCGGCCAAGTATTTTTGGGAAGAACTCTCTTCAAACGTTCGCTTACCTCTTTGGTAGTATTAGAATTGTATGCAACAAAGTATTTAATTGCAAAATCATAGGGTTCTTCGCCTAATAAAGCAAGTGTTTCTGGCAGAGTATTTTTGTTATTAGCTACAGCTCTTCTAATAACAGGATGCTTATCACTAGCTAAATGAGCCAAAGTCTCACTTAATGTATTTTCATTTCTCGCTACTTCAAACCTTACATCATCGCATTCATCTTTGGATAAAAAATCTAAAATTTTACTTGAAGTAGCTAGATTTTTAGCTATTCTAACTCGGACATATGAGCACTCGTCTTTTGACAAACTATCTACAATAGTATCAGTTAAATGTGTGTTTGTTGCTACACTTCTCCGAACCGAATCACTTTCATCTTGCGATAAAAACTCAAGAACTTCGGTTTGAACAAAGGCAGATGTTGCAATAGCCTCTTTTACTCCATCTTCTAGTTTACCTAAATCAATATTCATTTTCATTCCTCCTATTACATTAATTACTGTTAATAGCTACTATATATAAACTTGCAACTTGCAAGATAATAAAATTATGTGAATATATTATCATAAATCTTTAATTTTTTCAATATTTTTATCATTTTTTTAAATTTACCACAGAATTTTGGTTTTGTCACAAGTCCTCCCCCTATGAGTTGTGTCATCCTTTTCAAAATGATATTTTTATTGTGTTTGTTCAAACAGATACGTCGTTGGTTGGGGAGTTTTTATAGGATTTTTTCCAAAAAGTTGATAAATTAATAATTACATGATACACAAAAAAGTATGTTTCCATATTTTTCAAAATTTGTTTTGTTCTCTTGTATTTTAATAATATATATTGTAATATAATAGCAACCTTTCTCTGTCAGAAGGTAGTTTTTTACTTAAAACGGAAAGGGGGAAGAAACAAATGACAAATTCCGAATTGATTTTGCGATTAGTAGAGATGCTTTTGAAAGAAAAAGAAGAAACTATGAAAGCAAAGGAACAACAGGACAAGGCCAAAGACAAATGTAGTAATACATAATGTCAAGAACAGGATAGTTTTTACGGAGCTATCCTGTTTATTTTTAGACAAAAAAATAGTATGTGCATTGTTTACGGTACACATACTCAAAACAAATAACATCTTCCGAATTCAAGACAATTTGTTTATTGTATTTATATAATAACATCATTTTTTGTTTTTGTCAAATACATAGTAGGGATAAATATCCATATTGGTACCGATGGTGGGACTCGAACCCACATGGTTTCCCGCTGGATTTTGAATCCAGTGCGTCTACCAATTCCGCCACATCGGCATATATTATATACTAATATATATTAGCACATATTTTTTTTCTTGTCTAGATTTTTTTCAAATTTTTGCTAAAAAGAACTATCCTCTTATTTTCTCCGAAGAAAAGGACTTTGACTTAGAAACTATCAACGGTGCATACCTGTTTAATCTTGCAGCTTCTCAGGATGCTTTTAAGGAACTCCTTTCCCCAGAGACTAAAAAACGGCATATCTTTTCCCGCGCTTGCGAACTTGTTGTTGAAAAGAAAAACATTTCTTTCAATACGGCTGTTAAAAGATCGATTGCTGAAATGCAGTCGGCAAACTTCATTTCTTCTGAAATTGAAATCGCAAAGAAACAGGCTGATACCTTGGTGTCATTGCTCAATCCTTGGATTGATTTCTATTTTGAAAATGAAAGCAAATTAGTTTGCGCTCTGTATATCCATAATCATTTTCTTCACAATATTTTACAACTTCTAATTTAAATTCTTTTGAGTATTTTGACATAAAAATGAACCCTCCTTATTAAACTTTTTTGTCTAATAATTTGGGTTCACTTCATAATAAGGGGTGGCTTTTCTTTTTTGCCAAAAAGCACCGTCCCTTTTGACACCGTCCCTTTTGACAATTTCTATTATGAAACTTTAAGTAATTGACCTGCATAAATTAAATTTGGGTTACGAATACCATTTAAATTTACTAAATATTGAACAGTAACTCCATATCTTCTAGCAATTCCAGATAGTGTATCTCCTCTTCGAACAGTATAATAGTTATTCTGTATTACTGGATTTAAATTCGTATTAGAGCTTTCTGTAATTCGCAGTTTTTCTCCTGGGTAAATTAGATTTGGATTTTGTATGTTGTTTATTTCTACAATATGACTAACTGTGACACCATAAGCATTTGCTATTTGTGATAACGTGTTTCCTCTTTGTACGGTATAAATAATATCTCCTGTTCCTCGTGTTTCAGAACCATGTATACTTGAATTCGTTGCAACTCTTATAGTCTCTCCTGGATAAATTAGGTTGGGATTGGCTATATTATTGATATTTACTAATTCTTGTACGGTTGTTCCATATCGGTTAGCAATTTCAGATAATGTATCTCCTCTTTGTACCGTATAAAAAACAGTTTCTGTATTGACACCTTCGTTTGGATTTTCGGTATTTGGTATTTCACTTGTATCTGATAAGAAAATATTTTCTGTATATAAATCTCTATCTACATTACCTCGTATGCCTGGTACATATCCTCTATCCGTATATTGCACGCCTATCCATCTTTCCCAACTTGTTTGTACATATCTTAAGTTATTATAATCTCCATAATAAGCAATCCATAATTCATAGTTATCTGCAATACTTCGATTAAATCTATCTCTAGCATTTGACAAATCACTATATACAATCACTTCTTTATTGGTTAGCCTTTTTACACTTTCTAAAAACACTTGGGCTATGTTATTGGTTTCTTCTACACTCACTCCACCAAACACTTCATAGTCCATTACTAACTTACAATCTGGTTGTTTCCCCGCTATAACAGAAGCAAAAAATTGTGCTTCTCGTTCTGCTTCACCGTGTACTAGTCGCTGTTAAAAAATGATAAAACCCTACTTTTAATCCATTCGCCTTTGCATTCTCATAATTAATATCAAAATAAGCATCTTTAATATTGCTTCCTTGGCTTGCCTTAATATAAACTACTTCAATTCCACTTGCTCGAACTTGCCTATAATCTATGTACCCTTGCCAATTACTAACATCAATTCCCTGATATTGTGGATTTGAACTAGGTGTTAGTGCATATGTTATATTAATATCTGCAAAAAATAAAAAAGTTAATGCCATAAAAATAATCAGTATTCTTTTCCTTACTTTTTTCACAATTAAACCTACCTCCCTTTCATTTTTACTTTATTATATGCATTTGGAAGTAGGTTTGAGACAAGGGGGACAGGTCTTAACCGTCTCATTTTTTCAAGTGAAATAATCTTTACTAAAAATATAAAAAATGAGACAGTTAAGACCTGTCCCCCTTGTCTCATTTTATTCGCAATCGTACTCAAAAACTTGAATTTCTTTTATTTTCATTTCTGTAAAATCATTTTCTTTATCTAATTCTACTATTTTAAAAGTTGTTTTTCCTTTTAATTGGGTTTTTAATTTAGAAACATCAATTAATATTTTAGTTGATAAATCTTGTCCTACTGGCAATGTTTTATTTTGATTGTCGTAGAAAATACTGTTGGTAAAACTGATGGCATTGGCCCCTTGTTTTAAATTAATTTTGTAAAAATTAATTTTTTCTTGTTCTTGCTCGATTGCTTTTTTTATTTCTTTTTCTGGATTGATGTTAAATACATTAATTTCTTTTTCATCTAATAATTTGTCTGCCATTGCTTTATATACTGGTAAGTCTTCTGTGATATTTACTTTTTCTAATGCACTTTTTACATTTTCAATTACGTTTTCTAAAGCTAATTTATAACCAATTTGCTTTGTTGTTTTGGAAATATCTAAAATTGAAAATTTATCTTTTGCTATCTCTCTGTGTGTTTTATTATTAATTTTAGATACTTTGGCCATATCATGAGCCATTCCCCCAAAGATATCGAATTCATCTTTTTCTGTTAATGCTTTTTCTTGTATTGCTTCTTTTTTTAATTCATTGAGACTTGCAGTAATATCTTTTGGAACAACCTCATTATTTTTCACTTTATTTAAGATTTCAACCAAATTGGTAGAAGTGATATAAACGCTATCTGTTTCTGCTTTGTTCAATAATTTGCGTTGTATTTTGTCCATTGTCTTTCCTAATTTTTCAATATCTTCTTCATAGTCAAAAACTTTTGTAATTTTCTTTATGATATTAACCTCTTCTTGTTCTCCTTCTGGTAAAGATGCAATTTCGTCTTTATTACTATATTTCCAAAATTCAAATATACTTTTTTTATGACTATCTATTTCTTCTATAAATAAACTTGCATTTTCAATCTTCTTTGCCATATTTTTCTTTTTTAATTTTAGACTGTTAATATCTAACATGATATTTTTCAATGTATTTTCTAACTTTTCGAATTCTTTATATAAATCTACTAGTTCTTCAATCGTATAATTTTTCTTATCTACTATTTTAGTTTTCTTGTTTTTCTTTTTTTCCACTGATTTCTTTTCTTCTTGTCGTTCCGCTTCTACTTGTACTTTTTGCTTTATTTCTCCTTTGTTCTTCTTTTTGTTATATTTAAAATAATATTTAAATTTACCAAAAAACGATTTTTTGCATTCTAAAAAAGTAGAAATTTGTTTTTCTTTTGCTAAATATTCAATTTCTTGCGCAGCTACTTCTGCTTTTAAATCTTCTAGCTTCTTTTGGTTGTTTTTTATGTGTTCTCTTGCTTCTTGAATTCTTTCAACACCTAATTTATATTCATCATAAATCCATGGAACAATATTGTCATATTCTATTTGCGTGTCTTCCTTATAAAATCTAATTTCTCCCTTTTCGCCTATATTCGTTTTAAATATAAAATAATGTGGTAATTCTGTTTGCAGAATGAACATTGCTTTAATTAGTTTGTAAAATTTCTTTGCTTCTTCTTTGCTTTCTAATTTTATTTTGTAAGGACTTTTTATTTTTTCATATACATTGGTTTCTCCTATAATTTGAATGCTTAAGTCTTCATTTTTTTCATAAACTTCATATACCAATGGCCAATCTTTGGTAAAAAGCCATAAATAGTTTTCAATATCTTCAAATTCTGATTTTTTTAAGTATTCTCTACTATAACCAACATTTCTAATTGGTACAAATATCTTCCCTGTTCTACTTCTTTCTAATTGTTTTTTTAACAAATAAAAGAAAGTTGAATAATCAGAATCTTCGGTTGGAACCAACATAAAATACTGGTCGGTATTTTCAGAATAATAGATTTGCCATAGGTAATTTCCTTCAAATTTCACTTTAAATGGTATCTCTTTGTTTAAGTTATTTTGTTCTTCTTCTACCTTTTCTATATCTTCTATCTTTACTTGTTTTAGCATATTTAAAAAAGTTGTATGTTTTAAAATATTTTCTTCTTTTTTACAATCTAAATAATCAGCCAATGGACTAGCTTTTTTATATTTTTCTCCAATTTCGTCTAATCGATTAGTCGGTGATAATAAGATTTGTATCTCTTTAATTGGTACATAACGATATTGTCTATATTGCTTTTCATCATAAAATTTAGGAACTCGAAATTCTAATGGTTCTACTTTTTTTAATTTAGCTGGTATTTTATCTAAATTTAATCCTATATATTCTAATTTTTCTTCCATCGTTTCTGTTTTTGTAGACAAGATTCTTCTCTCCTTTTATTTGATAATTTCATAAAAATTTTTAAATTTATATCCATTTTCTTTTAAATAAGAAATAATTTGTGGCAATGCTTCTGCTGTAACTTTTTTGGCTTGTGCATCATGCATTAAAATGACAACACTACTTTTGTTGGCAACGGTTTCTTGTATTTTTTGCATTTCATATTCTATTGTTGGCTCCTTTGTTTCAGCATCTCCTGTTAAAGCATTCCAATCAACATTTACGATATCATTTTGTGATAATAATTCTTTTGCTTCGTTTTTTATTTGGGCATATTTTCCTCCTGTTATTCCACCTGGATAACGAAATAGATGAGAATGATATTCAGGTACTCCAATAGCATTTTTAACAGCTTCATTGCATTGGTTGAATTCATCTAATACAGCTTGTGGTGAAGCATAAATGGATGAATATACATGTGTATAGCCGTGATTAGCTATATAATGTCCTTCTTCATAAATCTTTTTTACCGTTTCTGGCATTTGTTTTACATTTGAACCCAATACAAAAAAAGTAGCTTTTACATTTTCTTGTTTTAGCACATCTAAAATAGCTGGTGTTACTGTAGATGGTCCATCATCAAAAGTTAGGAAAGCTCTTTTTGTTTCAGAATGATATATGTTTTCGATGTTTTTTCTTCCTTCTTGTGTTAATTTAGGCATTCTTTCTTGTTTTTTCTTTTCTATTTGTTCTATTTTATCTTCTTCTTGTTTTTTTAATGCCATTATTTGTGCTTCATATTGTTCGTAAACTTTGTGTTGTTTTATTATTTCTCTTATATTTTTAGTTGTTAGAATAAGAGCTATTAGTGTAACGATTATTAAAACTATAATTCCTACTTTTTTGGTATTTAATTGTTTTTCTGTTGCTACTAAATAAATTTCTTCATTACTATCTTCGTCTCTTACCATTTTTTACATCCTTTTTTTATTTTCTTTATTATATACTATTTTTCTTCTTTTTTGTAGTCTATTTTGTAATTTTTTTATAAAATATAAGAAAGCCTCAAGCATCCACCTTCAAAATAATCTCAGAAAAATACCTCATACTTCTTTGTGCTTCTTCTACCGTATTTGCATTATTACCAACTTCAACTAATGTTGCACATTTAGCACATGATTGATTATAATTTTTATCATAAATATACATAGGTTTAAATAAACCTGGATATAGCTTATCCGCCTTTTTTTGTAATTCTACTGCCCATTTTAAATTATTTTCCCATCCTTCATGACCAATGGCAATTACAAATCTTAAATTAGCAACATTTTGCCCATCAATTTCTACACTATTTTGTGTAGGCTTGTTTTCCATATAAGCATCCCTATGTAAATCGAATACAATATCTACTGTCTTATTTTGTTCTTTTAGTTTGTTTTTTAATGTGATTTCTGACCTTGTATAGGCTCCATCAATTCCTTCTAAATCATGATATTCTTGTATATGTGTTACATTAAAATTCTTAGCTTGTAAATTATCTTTTAATGTTTTTCCAATGCTTATCATATTATAGTTCTCATTTAGTGTTTTTGCTTCCTCTATTTCTTCATAGCTTCCGTCATATGAATTATATCCTTCTGTTGTATGTGTATGGTAAAGAATAATATCTTGTTTATTATCTAATTGCAATTTGTAGTCATTTGAAAATTTTTTTGCAATATCTGTTTGGGTTGTATTATTAACAGCAATCCCTAAATAATATTTCTCATATACAGACAAATTGTACTGATAATTATCTAAGAAAATTTGATAATCTCTTTCTTCTTCAAATTTTCCATAGTTTGCTTGAATAGCAATTTCTATTTGCTTTTTAGCGTCTTCAAATTCATTTAAATTTATGTTTGTTAATTTAATTATCCATTGATATAATTGTGGTTCTCCTTGATTTTCTAGCATTCTTATTACATTATTAATAGAACTACTTTTTTCTATTATTCTTTTTGTATTATATTTACATTTATTTTGATTTCTTAACATTGTTTCATAATATTGTTTAACCATTTCTTCTAGGTTATCTTGTCCACTCATAATATATGATTGCATTTTTTTTGCTTCATACTCATTTATTTTTGAAAGATTTCGTTCATATTTTATTGCTTCATCATATGCTGCTACCAAATTTTTATTCAACTCTTTGTATTCTTGTGAATCAATATATAATCCAATTTTTTGCGTTTCTAACTCATTTATTTTTATTGTTTTTTGATATATTTTCGTATTAAAATACATAAAAATTGTAATTATTGGAATGATAGTTAATACACCATTTATCCAATATTGCTTGTTTCCACAGCAATTAGTATTCTCACTTTTTTTAGCACTTGCTAATATTCCTAAACTAAAGAATATTACTACTTTCATACTAGAAAAATACATATCTGAATCTATCATACAATGAGCTAGTAATGCCAATATTGCAAATTTTATTCCTCTGTATCTTTCATCTTTTTGCATAATTACGATACTTATTATACCTATTAGTGCTACTATTCCACATAATCCAAATTCTATCCAAACTTGTGTAAAATAGCTGTGAGTATCATTTGATATATATCCGTATTCTTGCACTTCTTCATATTTATAATGCCAACCTTCTCCACCTATTCCTGTTAACCAATTTTGTGAAATTATTTTAAATCCATCTCTTATAAATTCAAATCTTTCTTGTGCCGTTTTATATTGGATACTAATATCTTGGATTTTTTCTACTAACTTTGTTGGCAAATGCTTATATTCTAATATAATTTCTTCATCATTCATTTTCAAATGATTTATTACCCAGTTTTTAGGCGCATATTGATATTTTGATTTAAATTCTATTTTTATTTCCGTCGTATTTTCTGTTGTTTCTATCTCAATTTCTTTTATTCCTGAAAATTTGCCAAATTTTTCTTCATGATTGGTTATTTCCAAATTTTTATTATCTCTTTGTATAATATTTATTGTAAATACTTCTTCCTTTTCCTTTTCTTGTACCAAATCCATTGTTGCATTCATATCAAAACGAAATGTATATTTACTTTTTGGCTTAATATTTTTTATTTTTTTAGCATTATAATTAGTTGAAGCATTTTCACTAAATACTATAAATTCTTTTGTTTTTTGCAATTCTATCTTTACCACAACACCTACAATTATAACAATTACACTTGTTAAAACCAATATGGTTCTTATTTTCATTCTTCCTACATATCTTGTTATTTTATCATTTAATATATTAATTATCGAACTTATCATAAGTGTAAATATCGTGATTAGCAAAATCCCTATGTAATTTTCTTGCATTTGAAATTTATTAAACAAATAACTATATATTATGGCTATTATTAGTGATGTTATTGTGTTTTGCATGATATAAATGCTTTTTTGTTTATCTTTCATTCCTATCATATACACGATTAGCATGCATGGAAAAATAAGAAACATTAATTTTGAATATGTCAAAATAAGCCCAAGTATTAATATTGTGTTTATTACGCTATATCTATTTTTCTCAATTTCACTCGTAGCATTTATTGTTCTATGAATATTTAAAAAGTAAGAAAATACAATCAATCCAGCAAATGCATTTGGATTTCCAAATACAGATACTAATCTTGATTCTCCATTTATTATAAAATCAATTTTAAAGAACTCGAAAATCCTATTGGTTGTAAGATTTTCTATTCCTAAAAAAATTAAAACTATTGTGCCAAAAATTATTACACGATAGATTGTTTGCACACTTTTTTCACTTTTTACTGTAATTTCTCTTACCATTATATAAATCCAAAACAATGTTACATACTCTAATATTGCAGTTACTGTTGCAAATAAACTAATATAGGTGTTCGAAATTAGTGGTATTAGTGTTGAAATTATAAGTAATATAACATATATGTCTATTTTGGATTTTATTATTTTTATTGGTTGTTTTTTTATTATTCGCATAATAAAATATGCTATCATGATTACATTGATAGCAATTTGTAATTTTTTATATTGTTCTAGATTTCTTATTGTTATTATAGATGCTATTAATATTAAAATTAATAGCATCTTGTCTATATTTTTTATCACTTTTTTTATCATTTGAAACTCTTTCTTATTTTCCTAAATACTCAACTTGAAGTCTAGTATCTTTATCAAAAGTTGATATACAATCAAAATCACTTCTACACTCTAGAAAATCATTTATTGAAGCTTTTCCTTCAATTTTTATAATAGCTATTTCATTCCATCCTCCAAATGGTGTTTCCATATACATTACACTTTTTGGAATTGTTATTTCTTGTACTTTTTGGGTTCCATAAAATGCATTTTCCAAAATTGTTTCTAAGCTATCTGGTAATTGAATTGTTTCAACATCTTCAAATATACAACTTGCACCTAATTCTTTTACCGTTGATGGATATACAATTTGTTTAATTCCTTGTATAATTCCCGTACTTTGCATGAAAAGTTTTTCATTTGAAATATGGGTAGTAAATGATACTTTTACAACTTCTTTCCCTTCAATTTTTGTTGGAATTACTAATTTATCTACATTAATTTTCACGGCATCTTGTCCTACATAAATTCCTAATGCTTTCGTTTTTTCATAATCAATATGATTAAAATTAAACCCTATTATTTCTATTTTGCCATCTGTATTTTCATTATAATTAAACCAAGAGGCTTCTTCGTTGTTTATTTCTTCATAAAATACATTTCCAAGCATTGTTTTTGCCTGATTTTCTGCCATATAATATAAATTACCATTTGAAATATAATACACATCTCCTGTTTCAATTGTTCCTTTTCCTGTTGTTGACTTTGTTATTAACTTAGTAACATCTACTACATATTTTATTTCTTCCTCTTCTACATCTATGCTACTTAATTTGATATCTGTATGAATGGAAGCATATCTTTTTAATTCTCCTATATTTGTAGAATCTTCCTTTATTATTTTTCTTGACTTTAAATAGTCAATATTTCCCATCTTGTTGTCTATATCTAAATTTTTCTCATATATTGCCATCCTTAACTGTTCTAATATATTCGCTTGCTCTGTATTTAGCTTTGCTTTACTACCTTTACTTAATAATCCATTATCTCCGTGCAAGAGCCGCTACACTTATTCCTGCTAGAACAATTAGTACTATTATTGTAATGACTAAAGCTATTAGTGTGATTCCTTTATTGGTTTTGTTTTGTTTCATTCTTTCTACCTCTTTCTTTTGTTTTATATTTGCATTGTATCAAACTGATTAGAACTATGTCAAGCTTTTGACACAAAAGCATATTATTTTTTATTTTATAAAAAAACAGCATAATTCATTGAAATTATACTGTTTTTTATATTCTTTAAACTTTTATTCATTATGCAATTCCTTTTATATAAAACACATAAGAAATCACAGCTATAAAAAATATAGCTAATATGATTAAAATTCTAAATATGATATCTCCAATTGTTGCTTTTGCTTTGTGTTTTCCTTTTTTTACTTTTTTGTTTTCTTTTGTTTCTTCCATTTTTATTCCCCTTTCATTACACCTTTTAAAAATTCGACTTCTTCTTCCGCCTTTAACCTCATGAAAATAGGCTCTCCTTTTTCTATTACTTTACTGTTTTCTATTTTATCATACTCTTTTAAATTTTTCCAGTTTTTCATATCATTTTCTTCTATTCCTATTTGTCTAAAAATGTTATTGGCTGTATCTTTCATAAATGGTTGAATTAAAATTGCTATTTTTCTTAGATTTTCTATTAAGTGATACATACATGACTGCAATTTTTCCGTTTGCTCCTCTTTAGCTAAAGCCCATGGCATGGTTTCGTCAATATATTTATTGGTTCTAGCAACTAAATTCCATATTTCTTGAATACTATTAGCAATTTCATAGTTATTCCATTTTTCATCAAATTTTTCAATTTGTGCTAGGGTATATTCTTCTAATTCTTTATCAACTTCATTTGGTGTTCCATTATAGTTTGGTACCTTTCCGCTAAAATACTTATTTACCATAGATACGGTTCGATTTAGAAGATTACTTAAGTCATTACATAAATCAAAGTTATATCTTTCAACAAAAGCTTCTGGTGAAAAAATTCCATCTTGAGAAACTGGCATTTCTCTTAGCAAGAAGTATCTTACACTATCTAGCCCATAACGTTCTATTAAAGTTTCTGGGTAGATAACATTTCCTTTGGATTTTGACATTTTTCCATCTTTCATCATAATCCAGTTATGCACTAAAATCGTTTTTGGTAATGGTAAGTCTAATGCCATTAAGAAAATCGGCCAATAAATCAAGTGAAATCTTGCAATATCCTTTCCCACGATTTGTAAATCTGCCGGCCAATACTTCTTAAATAGAGTATCATCTTCTGATAAATATCCTAATGCTGTAATATAGTTTGTCAAAGCATCTAGCCAAACATAAATAACATGTTTTGGATCTTTTGTAACTTTAATTCCCCAATCAAATGAAGTTCTACTTACACATAAATCTTCTAGCCCTGGCTTAATAAAGTTATTTATCATTTCATTTTTTCGATAATCTGGTTTAATAAAATCTGGATGTTCTTCATAATATTTTAACAATCTATCTGCATATTTTTTCATGTTAAAGAAGTAGGATTCTTCTTTCATTAACTCTACTTCTCTTCCACAATCTGGGCATTTTCCATCTACTAATTGTGTTTCTGTAAAGAATGTCTCACAAGGGATACAATACCAGCCTTCATACTCACCTTTATAAATATCACCTTGCTCCATAAACTTATCAAATATTTTTTGTACTACTTTCTCATGTCTCTCCTCTGTTGTTTGAATATAATCATCATATTCAATTTCCATTTTAGCCCATAATTCTTTTGCCATTTTAGCCATTTCATCCACATATTCTTTTGGTGTTTTATTAGCTTCTTTCGCCTTTTTCTCTATTTTTTGTCCATGCTCATCAGTTCCTGTTAACATATAGGCATCTTCACCTTTTAACTTGTGATATTGTTTCATACTATCTGCTAAAACAGTTGTATACGCTGTTCCAATATGAAATCTTCCACTTGGATAATAAATTGGTGTTGTTACATAAAATTTATTACTCATTTTTATTCACTCCTTATGTCGTATTAGGGACGGTTCTTTTCCGACATAGATGTCGTTTTTGGGACACATCTCTTTCTATTTTTTCCATTTTATAGAAATATATTACCACATTTACACAAAAATAGCAACAAATTTTGTTGCTATCTTACAATAACTATTCATCTTTAGTTGTATTAATTTTAAATAACTTAAATAGCTCTACAATCACAATTGGCGCAAAGATTAAGCCTATCAATTCAATAATATTTTCCGTTGGAAGAATTGGTATACTAAAGATGTTTCTCAATGGCGGTACAGCAAGAATAACCAACATTAACGCTGCTGAAGCAATAATAGCTCCTATCAATTTTGTATTATTAAATACTTTGGTTTTAAACAATGATTTTTTGTTATCTCTTACGTTAAATACATGTACTAATTCAGATAATGCAAGTGTTACAAACGCCATTGTCTGACCGACTTCTATTTTTGACTCATCTAAAGTTAACCCATCAATTGGTGCATTAGTTGTTGCTAAACCTATCATAAAAGCTCCTAATGTTAGAAGACCAATCATAGCTCCTTGATAAATTACACGCCAAGTCATTCCTTTAGTAAATACTCCTTTACCTGGCTTAGCAGGTTTTCGTTTCATAATATCTTGATTAGCTGGGTCAAAGGCTAATGCCAAGGCTGGAAGAGAGTCAGTTACTAGGTTTATCCATAGGATATGAATTGGTAATAAAATTTCTAAATGAGAAATATCGGTAATATCAAACCAAGTTGCAAATAGTGGTGTACAAAGTGTTGCTAAAAACAATACTACGATTTCTCCTACATTGCTTGATAATAAGAATTGTATTACTTTTAAGATATTATCATAAATTCTTCTTCCTTCTTCTACTGCTGATACAATAGTTGCAAAATTATCATCGGTTAGAATAACATCTGCTGCTTCTTTGGCAACATCTGTTCCAACCATTCCCATGGCACATCCAATATCAGATGTTTTTAAAGCTGGACTGTCATTTACGCCATCACCAGTCATAGCAACAATTTCTCCATTTTTTTGCCATGCTTTTACAATTCTAACTTTGTGTTCTGGCGATACTCTAGCATATACAGAATATTGTCTTACCTTTTTTTCTAGTTCTTCGTCTGTCATTTTTTCTAATTCTAATCCTGTAATAGCTTCTTCTTCTTTTTCCAAGATACCTAATTTTTTTGCAATAGCGGTAGCAGTAATTTTATGGTCTCCTGTTATCATAACTGTTTTTATTCCTGCTGTTTTACATTTTGCCACAGCTACTTTTGCTTCTTCTCTAGGCGGATCAATCATTCCTACCATTCCAATAAAGATTAGTTCATTTTCTATTGTTTCCATTTCTTCCTTAGATGGTTTATGGTCTAATTCTTTATAAGCACATGCTAATACTCTTAATGCTTCCTTTGCCATTTTTTCATTATGTTCATAAATTGTAGTTGTATAATTTTCTAAATCTTGTTTTATTTCTCCTTCTAGTATATAAGCTTTACATCTTTTTAGTAGTTCGTCTACACCACCTTTTGTATAGACAATATATTTTCCGTTTTGTTCGTTAACCGTTGTCATTAATTTTCTATCTGAATCAAATGGAACTTCATTCAAACGAGGTACTCTATCATAAATACTTGGATCAAAATCTAGTTTAAATGCCATATCAACTAATGCTGTTTCTGTTGGGTCCCCTGTTAAAGCTCCATCACTCGAAATCTTCGTGTCGTTGCATAACATGTTAGCATAGACTAATTTCTTAATATCTTCTGTTATTTCTTTTACTTTTTGTAAATCTTCGTTTTTCCCATTAATGAATATCTTTTCTACTGTCATCTTATTTTGTGTCAATGTTCCTGTCTTGTCAGAGCAAATAACAGTTGCACTTCCTAGTGTTTCAACCGCTGGTAATCTTTTTACGATAGCATTTTTCTTAACCATTTTTTGAACGCCTATTGCTAAAACGATGGTAGATACTGCCACTAATCCTTCTGGAATAGCTGCAACAGCTAAACTTACTGCTGTCATGAACATATGAATAGCTTCTTTTCCTTGTAATAATCCAACAACAAAAATAAAGGCACAAATAAGAATAGCCGCTATTCCTAATGTTTTACCTAATTTATTTAATTTTTGTTGCAGTGGTGTTTCTTGTTTTTCTGTATTATTTATCATTCCTGCAATTTTTCCTACCTCTGTTGTCATTCCAGTTTCTACTACAATCCCTTTTCCTCTACCATATGTTACTAAACTAGAAGAAAATAACATATTAACTCTATCACCAATTCCAATTTCTTCGCCGTCTATTTTGTTTATGCTTTTTTCTACTGGTACAGATTCACCCGTTAATGATGCTTCTTGTGACTTCAAATTAACGGCCTCTATAATTCTTAAATCAGCTGGAATATAATCTCCTGTGTCTAATACTACAATGTCCCCTGGAACTAATTCTTTGGCTGGAATAACGGTAACTTCTCCATTTCGAATTACTTTAGATGCATGGTCTGTTAGCTTTTGTAAAGCTTCTAATGATTTTTCTGCTTTTGATTCTTGTGTCACCCCTATGATAGCATTTACAATTACTACTATCATAATAATGATAGTATCTGTTATTCCTTCTCCCTCTGCTATTCCAACAGCTCCAGATACAATTGCCGCTATAATTAATACGATAATAGAAAAGTCTTTAAATTGGTCTGCAAATCTTTGCACTAAAGTTTTCTTTTTAGTAGCTTTTAATTGATTAAGACCATACTTTTCTTGCCTTTTTTTAGCTTCCTCTATTTGTAACCCTTTCTCTTGATTGGTTTTTAGTTTGCTTTCTACTTCTTCAATTTCTTGATTAAACCAGTTTTTGTTTTCCAACTTTCAATCACTCCTTTTTCTTATTTTTTACATTTTTTATGTTTTTATAAGTAAAAAGACCTTTAAAAAGAATGATTTTCTCATTCTTTTTAAAAGTCTCGCTTAACTATTATTAGCCTTACTAACCAGATATTTTCATATCGCGACTGTTGATTAGTAATAAAAAGCTACTCCCTTTTAACTTTATTTTGGTGACCCCTACGGGAATCGAACCCATGATTCCACCTTGAGAGGGTGGCGTCTTAACCGCTTGACCAAGGGGCCTTGTTGATTACTTACTATTTATATCATTTTTTTATAATTTCGTCAACTAGTAAAATGATATTTTTATAAATTGCCAAAAGGGACGGTCCTTTTTGGCAAAACGATGTTTTTTGACCCCGTCCCAAAAAACACCGTCCTCAATATCATACTTCAATATTCAAAATCTCTTTTAATCTTTTAAATTGTTTGGTTAAATACAGGTAACCTAACAAAGCTTCAAAAGCTGTTGCATAACGATACTCTTGTACATTAGCATTTTTAGGTAAATGATGGCTTTCTGCATTTCTTCCGCGTCTTACAATGTCTTTTTCTTCATCTGTCAATTTTTCATATATTCCCTCTAAAAGTTTTGCTTGTGCCTTTGCTTTTACATGTTTAATGGTTTCAATATGTAATTTATGTGGTTTTAAATTAGTAGTATTAACTAGATTGGTTCTTATATATAATTCATAAACGCAATCTCCTACATATGCCCAAGTTAGAGGAGATAATAAATTAATTTCTTCTTCTGGTCGGTTTAAATTAATCCATTCTTCCATTTTTTACTTCCTTTTTTTATTTTAATAGATGTGTCCCGCATCCGACATTTATGTCGGAAAAGAACCGTCCCCAACAGGACATTCAATTGTTATTTTTCCAATGATACCATTTTTGAATTCGTCTAATAGGATTCTTGCTGTTTTTTCGTCGTCGATGTTTCCTCCAGAGATGATACATCCTCTTTTTCTTCCTATTTCTAACATGATTTCATAGATATTTTCATTTTCTGGTTGCTCTTGTTGTAGTTTTTCTTCTATTAGCGTTTCTGGTATTTTGTATCTTTGACATAGCTTTTCTTTGTCGTTTTCGATTAGAAATTTAGTTAGGTAATATGCTATGTCTACTCTTTGTAAGATGTCCTCTTTGATGGTTCCTGTGAAGGCTAAGTTTAGTGCTACTTCTTCACTTTCAAATTTGGGCCATAATACTCCTGGTGTGTCTAATAGTTCGATTTTATCATTGATACGTATCCATTGTTTTTGTTTGGTTACTCCTGGTTTATTTCCTACTCCTGCTGTAGTTCTTTTAGAAATTCGATTGATAAAAGATGATTTTCCTACATTAGGTATTCCTAATATCATTGCTCTTATTTTTCTTCCTATTCTCCCTTTATCTGCTTGTGCTTGCAATTCTACATTCATTATATTTTCTATTTTTCGAATGCATTGGTCTATTCCTTTTCCAGAGTTTGAGTCTGTTAATACTGCTGGTATTCCTCTCTTTTCGAAATATTTTATCCATAGTTGGTTTTTTCTTTCGTCAGCTAAATCACATTTGTTTAGTACTACTATTTTTTTCTTTCTTTTTATAATATTCGCTATGTCAGGATTTTGACTTGAAATTGGTATTCTTGCATCTAATAGTTCGATTACAATATCTACTATTTTTAGGTCTGCTTCTATTTGTCTTCTGGTTTTTGCCATATGACCTGGGTACCAGTTAATTGAAGTTTTGTGACAATTTTCGTTATTACTCATCATTTTCATCTCCTTCTATGTCTAAATATAAATTTATTTCGTCTTCTGTTGGCAATTTATCTAATATATCTTTTGGTATATATTCATTTAGTTTATAATAAGATACTCCTATTGTCAAATTAGTCCCTTTAAGTGACCATTCAACACTTAATCTATCCTTTTAATTAAATAGTAACAATCCAATTGTTGGATTATCCATTTCTTTTTTTAGTGTTTCATCTATAGCCGTCACATAAAAACCTAATTGTCCAATAAATTCTGGTTTAAATGAAGTTGCTTTTAATTCAACAACAACAAAACATCTAAGTTCCAAATGATAAAATAATAAATCTATATAATAGTCTTTATCTTCCATCGAAATTTTGTACTGATTTCCTACAAAACTAAAACCTTTTCCAAGTTCAACTAATAAATTCTTAATTTTATCTATCATTGCATTTTCTAATTCTTGTTCTTTATACTCCTCTTTTAAAGTAATAAAATCAAAAATATATGGATCTTTAATAGTATTATTTACTAAATCACTATCTTTTGGTGGTAATGATAAATTGAAATTATTATTGCTATTACCTATTCTTTTATGAAATTCCGTTTCAATTTGAACTGATAATACATTTCTACTCCAACCATTTTTTATAGTATTTTCTGCATATATCTTTCTAATTTCTTTGTCTTTAATTTTTTCTATTAACAATAAATTGTGACCCCAAGGTAATTTGGCAACAAGCTGTTGCCATTTTTCATCTTCTGCATATTCTTCATAGAATAATCTCATGGCTCTTATATTTCTCTCAGAAAATCCTTTCATATTAGGAAATGTTAATTTTAATTCAGTAGAAACCTGTTTAGTAAAATTATTTCCATATGCTTTATTTTCTGAAACTATTTTTCCCAATCTAAAATACAACATAATTAAATTGCTATTTACTTCTTGCATAGTTTTAATTTGAGTTTTAACTATATCTTCTTTTATACTTCTTATTATTTGCTTAAAGTCTTTTTCTAGCACTTTATCCTCTCCTTTATTGATTTTATCTTACTTGATTTTACTTAAATACTATTTCTATTTTTTTATTTTCATAAACAATTATCTTTTCAACCGATTTATCTAATATCTTCTTTTCCAATCTTTACCTATTATAACACAAATTTCTTATTTAATAAAGCAAAATATCTATATTTGCAAAGAAAGAGTGCCAACTTAAGCACTCTTTCTGGTAGTTCTTAGTCCATATTAGACTTCTCGTTTTCCTTAAGATAACGTTATGTTTTCAAATAACTCATCAATTTCGCTCTTAGATAACATTCCTTTTTCAATAAGAGCTTTTGCCAAAGCATCCAAATACTTCCGTTTTTCCGTAAGTAAGTTTTCTGCATATTCACGAGCCTCTTTTAAGATTTCATCCATGTATTTATTGATATCAGTAACAATTTGCTCATTAAACAAATTTTCCTGTCCTTCTTTGATAAATACACGGTCCTGAGACATATCTTCTACCAGTCCATATCTCATTACCATATCTTTGGCAAGTCGTGTAGCTTTTCGTAAATCTGAAGATGCTCCTGCTGTTAAAGCTTGAGAATACATCTTTTCTGCTACTCTTCCTGCCAAAATAGCACCTATGGTTTGAATATAATAATCTCTGTTATTAGAAGGCGTTACATCTGGATTAATCTCAAATACATTAACCCCTAAATAGCCATCTGCTGGCATAATAGATACAGCAAGCATTTCATGTTCTATTAACTCATTTGAGAAAACATGTGCTATATAATGACCTGCTTCATGATAACTGGTAGCGCTTTTGTTATTTATGCTCATTTTATCAAATTTCCTTTGGTTTACTTTGAAATTTTCCAATATATCTTGTTCTGTGACATAATTTCTTTCTTCTAATTCTGCACAGACCATTGTTTTATCCAGCAAATCTAAGGTTCTATCTGGATTTTTGGTTTCAAAGTTAAAACAAGCTGCTTTAAAAATAACTGCCTCTACTAATTCTTTGGAAATTGTTGTATGATGGGATTTTTCCAGAAGTTTAATTTGATTTTTTATCATATCATAAACTTCAAAAGCTCTTGGCTCCCTTACTTCAATCTTCTCGAACCTTCTCTTCAACGCCGAATCTTTTGAAAAGTAACGAATATACTCATCTTGCGTTGTCGCTCCAATTACTCTGGTCTCCCCTCGTGCTAACAAGGGTTTTAGCGCATTTGCCAAGTCTAAATCACCTTCACGGCAAGCTCCTGCACCAAGCAATAAATGAATCTCATCAATAAATAAAATACATCTTGGATTTTTTTCTAGAAACTCTATTAACTGCTTAAAACGTTCTTCTGCACTTCCTCTATACTGAGTTCCTGCCACAATAGCATTAACATCAAGGCTAAGCAGTATGCTGTCTTTGAACTGCTTTGGACAATTCTCTGTAACAATCATCCAGGTGAATTTTTCAACTAAAGCTGTTTTCCCAACACCTGCATCCCCTACTAATACTGCATTTCGTTTTGTTTTTTTCATTAAAACTCGAATGAGTTGCTTGGTTTCTTCCTCTCTGCCACAAATATGGCATTCTTTGCTGTCTTTGGAATATCCACTGTTTAATACCCGTAAAAAACTACTTAAAGTTCTTGGCATTTCAATATTTGTCACCGTATCATCTCCTAATTCATTTAACGTGTTTGAAATTCCAAAAGTAGGAATAAAAGTTCTCATGATGTGTTCAAATTCCTCTTCATATAATTCCGCAAATGCCTCTGTTATATGTTTTATTCCTATCCCTTCATCTGCATACTTTTCTTGCACAAGTTCTGATGCTTTATTCAAAATACCAATAATATCTTTATCGATATTAAAAACATCTGGCTTATTTTTATCTTCTGTTGCCATTTGAAAAGGAATTGGAAAATACTCTTTTACTCCTGTAGTCATTTCATTGAAAATTGCTAGTCTTTTCTTTTCAATTTCTTTCTCTTTTACCCCTTTCGATAAAAAATAATTGTAAAGTGGTGTATTAGGCATTCCAAATAAAATGAGAAAAATAATTTCCTTTGGAATAAGCGGATATCCTACTTCTTCTGCTATACTCCGAGCTGAGTTTATAGCAAACAATGCTGTTCCATCCAATTTGTAAGACATATAATACCTCCTTATGTTGTGAAAAAGTTATTTTGTTACAAATAGTTACATTATCTAATGTTAAACGCCACCTCCTATAGTTTTATGTTTACACAAAATGTTAATATTTGTATTCTATAATCTTTTCCTTAATTTGTCAACAAATATTTACATTTTTTACATAAAAAAAGAAAGATTTAAAGTTAAAGCTCCTTAAAAGTGTTAGCTTCTAACTTCATCTTTCTTAACTTACATAGTTCTATAATTATTTTTGTCTGCTCTTTCATCCATTTGTCTATCAAATTGTTCGTTTTTATAAAACCAATCTGTTTTTTTATCTTTTGGATTTGCTTTTCTATTTTTATCCATCAACAAATCAAATAGTACAGCTATTGGTATTACAATTCCAATTAGAGAAAGAAAAGTATTAAAATACATTCCCATGCTTTCAACTGTGATTTCAGATGTAGCATTTAGCATGGTTGCTATTCCTGTCATTAGGTTTGTTCCAAAATACATACCATAAGCTAGCAAGTATAGTAATGCTCCTATCATTTTTCTCTTTACAATCAGTACCATACATAATAATACTACAAATAATAGAATGATTTCCATCGTTTGATTGAATGGTTGAATTCCTCCAAAGTCCATTCCTAGTTCATAGGTGAATGCTACTACAATTCTAAGTAGCCAAAACATTCCCATAAACATGACTAATAATATTGATAAAAAGTTTTTCATTTGTTTTCCTCCTTTATAAAAAGAGAGATTTGAAATAGCATCTCTCTTCTAATTTCTTTTAGTCTACAAAATCAAAGTCATCTTTAAATTTTTCTTTGAACATTTCAAATACTTTGTTTAGTATTTCTTCATCTTCGATGCTTACATATGATTCTTCTTCTGAGTTTTCATCATCTGTATCTTCTACTTTTAAGATTACTACTTCTCCTTCTTCTTCCTCTCCTTCTTCTGTAACAGGTAATAATACTACATATTCTTCATCATCTAATTCTACTAAATCTAAGAATTCAAATTTTACTTCATTTCCTTCTTCATCATTTAATACTACTATGTTATCTAATTCTTCTCCTTCAAAGTTTTCTTCCATTTCTTTTCTCCTTTCAATTTTATTCATTATATTTTTATATTTAATATAATAACCTATTTTGTTTCATTTTGCAATGAATTTTTTAATTTATTTAAGTAGGTTTCTAAAATATATACTGCTGATATAGTATCTACTATATTTCTTTTTTTATTCTTGTTAACATCCAAAAAATTCATGGTTTTATGTGCTTCTACTGTTGTTAACCTTTCATCTACCATTTCTATTTTTATTGTATTGTATTTACATTTTAATTTATGGATAAAGCCTTGTGTTACTTTTGCTCTTTCTGATAATGTTCCATTCATATGAAGTGGCATTCCTACTACAATAGTATCTACTTCATAATTAGCTAAAATTTCATCTAGCCTTCTTAAAACAATCTTATCAGATCCATTTCTTTGTATGGTTTCTAATCCTTGTGCTGTAATGTTTAGTGCATCTGTTATAGCTACACCAACTCTTGCTTCTCCATAATCAATTCCTAATATTCTCATTTTATTTTTCTTCTAATCCTATATAATCTTTTACCATTTTCTCTAATAGTTCATCTCTTTCAATGGCTCTTATTTTATTTCTAGCATCATTATGGCTTGTAATGTAGGTTGGGTCTCCTGATAAAATATATCCTACAATTTGATTAATTGGATTATATCCTTTTTGTACTAATGCTTCGTATACCTCTTTTAAAATTTCTCTACATCTTAAGTTTTCTTCTCTTTCTACTTCAAAATGCATTGTTTTGTCAAATTCCATATTCGTTTCCTCCTTTTTAAATATTGGTTATGTCACTTTCTTTACTGTCAGCATGGTCTAAGTACTCTTCTAATTTCTTTAATACTTCTTCCAATGCAGTTCCTTTATAGTAAGAAGATATTACAAAGTTCAATCTTGGTATCGCTACTTCTTTACATTCTGCTCCTTTGGATACTCCTCCTAATAACTTAGCTTCTAAATTCATTTGTTGTCTTTCTTCTACTGTTAATTCAATTGGAGTTGTCTCGATTTTTTCTTTTACTTCATTTAAAAAGTCTGCTACTCCATTTGCTTCTACACCAGAAAAAGCAATTACGAATTTAGGTCCCATATATCTTACAAATACATATTCTTTTGCTAGATTTTGTCCAATATATTGACTAATTTGGGTTATTACTTTATTTCCTAACTCTCTACAATACTTTTTATTAATTTCCTGAATATTAGTTATTTTAAACATACAAATAGTTGAAATTGTATATTGGTCAATTGTTTTCTTTCCTTCACCATATAAATATTCTTCTGAATATAGTCCTGTAAATAAGTCTTTTCTTACAATAGATTCCAATGTTTTTTGATGAACTACTGTTTTTAATACAGAAACAATATTTTCTTTAATTACTTCTAATACAGTAGTATCTACATTGTCAAAATCATGTGGTGTTCCACTTTCTATAATCCAATATCCTATGTATACATTATCGATGTATAATGGGAAAAAGATAGCTGATTTCGCTCTCCCAAATTCCATTTCTTGATAAGGAAGTCTTTCGTTTTCATTATTTACTGTTACATATTTAGGTGTTGCTGATTGAATACTATCTTTGAACATATCTACGTTTTGTAGTGCCTTTAATGCATTCCAGTGTTTTTGGTCTACATTAGATGCTTTTACTTGATATTCTGCTCCATCAAATACAACTATTGTTGAATATTTAATTTCATATCTTTCAATTAGAATATCATTAATTTTCTTTATTTTCTGCTCAACAGTGGAGGTTTCCCCTATGGCATTCATAAAATCCTGAACTACATATAGATTGGTAATCTTTTGGTTCATATTTTTAAATTTCTGTATTTTTTTGTGTATGGTTACATTATATACAATTAGTCCTAATACAATTAAAACTAAAATTACTACGACTGCTATTATCAAAGCTCGTTTCCCTCCTTCTGTTATTTTTCAAATTTAAAAGTCACGCATTCTATCCAAAGTACTATTCATACTAGAAGAAAAATTTCCTCCCCCATTTTTCTTAGCAGATGGTGGTTGGTAATTCCCACTATTTCTAGTCCCTCCTGCACTTACAATAGGATATATCATATTTCCTAATTCTCTTAAAGTTTGTAAAAATACTTTAGAATATCCTTTCAAAGAAATCTCACACTCAATAATACCTTCTAAATATTTAATATAAGTTTCTTCTTCAAACGGAATCGATACATACTTAATCCTATCTCTATCAAACAACTCTGTCATAAAAGACATAGCTGGGTCATTATAAAATGCCATTCCACCAATAATGGTTGCATCTTTAATGCCTCTAATTTTTACCACTTTATTTAATACAATTCTTAATTTTCTTTCATCTAAGATGTTTTTCATTTTTAATTCTTTTAAAAATGCAGTTAATGGTTGTATGGTTAATATATCCATACTTTGTACTAAATAGGTTTCTTGTGATTGTTTAAAATATCTTAGTGGTGTATCAAAATCAGTATCAATTAAAATAAGAGAATGATTTTGTAATAATGTTTCTAATATTTTATCTACATGTCCTATTTTATCTTCTTCATTTGGTAAAGAAGTATAAACTGTAAGATTTTTATTAACACTAATTCCTCTCGCTACTCCTTGTGTTAATCCTTCAATACTACGAGAAGCAACTTCTCTTAATGGTTCTTCATTTTTGGTATAAATATAATAAGAATTCCTATTTTTAGTTGTATCTAAAATAGCTACATTAATACCAATAGAAGATAATAATTCAGCTAGGTTATTAACAATAAAAGAAGTTCCATTTTTACTAGTTCCTACAAAAGTAGCAATTTTCTTTCCTGGTGTTAATAAATTTGTTAAATCTATTTCCTCGTAACTTTCTTCTTGATAACTATTACCACTATAATTATTCATTGGTTGTATTGGTTCAATGGTTTGGTTTGAATAACTTGGCTGTACTGGTTGAACTGGTTGAACTGGTTGAGGTTCTTGCATTTCTAATCCTGGTAATACCATTTCTTCTGTTTGTTCTTCTAAACCTGGTAAAAATGATTCTGGACTTGGTTGCATTTCTGGAATTGGTTCAACTTCTTCAAAACCTGGTAAGAAATTTTCTTGTACTGGATTTTGCTGTGCTGATTGAATTGGTTGTGATTCTTGTGTTTCTAATCCTGGCAATACCATATCTTCTAGTACAGGTTCCACTGGAACAGGATTTTTTCTTGGTCTTCCTCTTCCTCTTTTAGGTTGTTGTGATTGATTTTGTTGTGCTGCTGTTGGTTCAGGATTTTTTCTTGGTCTTCCTCTTCCTCTTTTTACTGGTTGTACTACTTCTTGTTGCACTTTTGGTACAACTGGTTCTAGTTCTTCAAACCCTTCTATTATTGGCTCTGGTACAACATTAGTTGGTGTTACCACTGGTTCTTCTCTTTGAACTGGTTGTGGTTCTACTTCTTCCCAATCATCTAATCCTTCTATGCTTGGCATAATTGGTGTTGGTTCTACTCTTCTCGGCTGTTCCATTGGCTGAACTGGTTGGACCGTTTGTTGTTGTTGTACTTCTGGTGTTCTATTTTTGGCTAACTTTTTACTACCTGTCATATTAACAGCTGATGGTATAACAACTGGTTTTGAAAGAACTGTATCTCTATTCTTTGATTTTAATAGAATTTGGCTTGGTCCATCTTCCTCATCATTTTTATTTTTTCTTAAATTGTCAGAAACAGCATTATTAAATGACATGATTTGTTGATATTTTGGTGACCTTTCTTCTAATACTGCTCGCACATTCAATGGTAAAAATTTAGTTATAATTCTTAATTGTGTATCATTATATTGTGCTGCTATATTGTTAAAACTATCAATATATCTATCTTCATTTTTTCCTAGTCTTTTATAATGAGCTACAATGTTTTGAATTTCCATCTCACTCACATCATTCTCGTTTTCTGCTTGATATCCAACATCTTCTGTGTCTATTTTATAATAAATTTTTGCTTCTTTTTTGGTACGTGGTCGATTGATTAATCGACATACTTCGTCTACACTTCTATCATTTCCGATGATGGCATTATAAATTCCTATTCCAAATAGCTTTACTAGCATTGGTTCTGATTTTGTTCTTCTATCAGAAGAAATCATAATAATTGGTGTATCATTTCCTTTTGCATTGGATGCTTCGTCACTAATACTATCTAATTTATCAAAAATGAATTTATCAATTTGGTCATATTGTGTGTGTGTAAAAGCCTCTAAATCTTCACTTATAACAATCCTGTCATAAGTTTTATCTTTTTGTAATTCCTTTAATATTGCGTTAAAGTAATATACATTTTTATAAGAAATAATCTGTTTGTATTCTTTTTGATATTTCTTTACAATTGATTCTGATATCTCTTCATTACTTACAGCAAATAAAACTTTCATTTGTTACCCCCTTCCAAATTTCACAAACACTGCAAAAGCTAATGGTAAAATTTGGCATATAATTAAAAGTGTTACACAGGTTACGATAAACGCCATTCCTCTTTCTAATGTATCTAATTTTCTAACACCAATTACATATTGATGAATGGCACCTACTGCTATTCCTAAAAAACATACTGGTATACTATAAATTCGAACTAAATTTAATATATAAGCAACCGTTCCATATACATCTGAACCATATTTTACCTTATAGTCTTCTAATGATCTAGCTGCATTATCTTTTATTTCAACAATTTTACTTTCTGTTTTTTCATCAATGGCTTTGTTTTCTGCATAGCTTTTATCTGCTATTAGAAATATTCCCATAATTAGCATGATAACTGTAACAATTATAATTCCTTTTTTCATGTTTTAGCCCCTTTCTTAAGCTTCCCTTTTGGTAATTTATTCCTTCTTCTTACTCTTGCCATTCTATCATACAATAAATTGTAAAAAATAGCAAGAATTTTTTACAATTTATTGTATAAATATTTCATATGATTGTAGACACCATTTGCCCAATTTTTATCACTGGCATATCTTGTATTAATGCCACTTAATGTCGATCCATTATAGTAGGTTCCAGCTGCTTTTTCACCTCCATAAATGCTTGTCCCTTTTGGATTGATATAATATTTTACAAATACTCTAGCAATTAGGTCAATACTCTCTGAATAATCAGAAAACTGATAAGCTCCATGATAAGGATTAGAATCATAAGCACCATAGCCAAATAAATTATTTTTATCTCTGGCAATTTTAGAAGTTCCCCATGCACTTTCATGAATTCCAACTGCTGCCACAAATACACCATTAATGTTATATTGTTTTTCTATGTAGTAAAAATATTCTGCATTATTAGCAAATATTTTATTCGTATCTTTATTATCTGTTAAAATCTTTTTAAATTGTTCTAATGTCAATCCACTTGGCTTGTTCAAAGCCATTCCAAAACTTAGTCCAGAAATTAATTGTGTTTTATTTTTAGCTGTCTCTACCTTTGTTTCTTCTTTTTTATTGCTATCGATATAAGTTGTACTTTCTGCTTTTACATAACCAACTGTACTTCCACATGAGATTCGATACCACTCATTTTTTATCTCTAATAATTTTAATTGGTTTCCTTTGGTCAAGGTTGCAATTTTCTGTGATTGTTCATTTGGTTCCACCATAACCGCTAATCGATCTGAAGTAGCATATAAAGTATCTCCCACTTTTACTTTATAATTACTTGTATAATTAGCAGTTCCTATTTCCACAATTTTAGAAATTGATGCTTTTGTCACCTTACTAGCTACCTGCTGTTCTTCTATTAATTCTTCATTTTGATAAATTCTCTTGATCGTAATTTCTTGTTTTCCTTCTCTTCCTTCTTGCACTACTTGCATTTGTCCTTTTGGTAAACTACTATTATTTCTATATTTTGTTATATATTCTAATGTTGTTTCCTCTACACTATATTCTTCTTTTTTCCCATCTTGTGCATTTTGCGCTATGATTTCTTCTATATTCACTTTACTAGCTTCACTTATTTTAATTGCTCTTATCTCATTTGATACAGTTTCTGAAGCATAGACAGAATTTCTTTCAAAATAATAGTTATAAAATATGACCATATATAATAAACTAAGAATAAAAGCTAAAAAAGTTATGATATTTTTTAGCGTAATTTTCATATGCATTTTTTTATCTTTTGCTTTCATATTATCACCTACTATCATTTTACCTTTTCTCTATTTTTTTGTCAATTGCTATTTAGGTGGAAAATGTTGTGAGGAAAAGACTTGCTTTTATCCAATTTTTATACTATGATATAGATATTGAAATAGAAAGGAATTTTTTTAATGAAACAAAAAAAGATTTTAACCATTATTGTTTTTATATTATTTTTTATTGTATTCGTTCTTGCTTATTTGCTATTCCAAAAATATGTTATCAAGAGCAATTTTGAGCGAGACATTTTACCTTTTGCCAATAAAAATGACAAAACAGTTTTCGAAGTTAATAAAATCACTTTATTTAGTAACTGTGATGCAAAAAACAAGACTGGTTCTGCCAGTAATTTTACATTAGAAAACCTTTATCAATATACAGATATGGCAATTTTTATTAACAATTCTTCTACCGAAGAAAAAACATTAGAAAACACCTTCAAAAAAGTAAGTATTAATAATATTCAATATACAACTCCTCCTGAAGTAGGACAACCAAAATTATATTTTAAAGGATTTCATCAATTTGCCAAAAGTGATTTAGTTCCAGAAAATGAAATTCAGGATAGTTTAGATTTTACTATCACGGCAGAAAATGAAGCCAATTTAGATACCCCTACTTTATATAATAACTTAGCTAATCCAATCACATTAAGCTATGTCAATCAAAATATCAAATCAGACTATACCATAACAGACACTTCTACCCCCATTACTTATGATGGTTCTTTATTAAAAAGATGTAATGTAGATTTAGCCTCTATTGCTTGCAAGCTTTCTTTTGACATTTACATTACCAACAATTTAGATGAAGAATTTAAAACCAATGTTTTTATTACTATACCACTTGAAACACCTGAAAAATCCATTTATAATGGAAATCTAAACGTAACACAAAATACAAATTTTATGTTTTATCGTTACCAATAATAGGAGGATGAAAATGAAAGAAAAACTATCTACTGCAGAGCAATTAAAAAAGAAATACCACAAAACAGAAGAAGTTACTAATTTTAAAGAAATGTTATACCGTTCTGCCGATATTTATCGTTCTAGAACAGCCTTTAAATTAAAGGATGAACAAGGAAACATTGTTACCATTACCTATGAACAATTTAAAAATGATGTTGTTTCTTTAGGGACAAGTTTAATTGAAAAGGGATTTTTAAATAAACGTATAGCTGTTATTGGGAAAAACAGCTATTCTTGGTGTGTTTCCTACTTAGCTAGTAGCATTGTAGGAATTGTTGTTCCAATCGACAAAGAACTACATACTGATGATGTTATTAATTTTATGAATGTTTCCCAAACCGTTTGTATTTTAGGAGATAGCAAAAATCTAGACGCTGTTTTAGATAATATTGAAAAAGTAGAAAATCCAGATACCATTTTTGTTTCTTTTGATAAAAAAGAGGATAAAAATTCTTTTACCCATTTGGTATCTTCTGGTAAAACACTATACGAAAATGGCGTAGACGATTTTGATAAAATTGAAATTGACCCAGACGAACTTCGTATTTTACTCTTCACCTCTGGAACAACAGGAAATGCTAAAGGAGTTTGTTTATCCCAAAGAAACATTTGCTCTAATATTTTATCTACTTATGGGATTGTAAAAGTAAAAAGAAGCGATTTGTTTTTCTCTATTTTGCCACTGCATCACACCTACGAATGTACCTTAGGATTTTTACTTCCTATTTATAGCGGAGCAAGCATTGCTCATTGTGAGGGATTACGCTACATTTTAAAAAATCTTAGCGAATTTCATCCTTCCGTTATTTTATGTGTTCCATTATTACTTGAAAATATGCATAAAAATATCTTAAAAAATATGAACAAATCTTTACCTGAAAAATATAAAAAAACAGATGGTAATCCCTTTAATGACTTACCTTTGCTTTTAAAGAAAATTGTAAGAACTAAAGTAAAAAACACACTTGGTGGAAGACTTCGTGTTTTCATTGTTGGAGCAGCCGCTGCTAACCCAGAAATTGTTTCTGATTTTAAAAATTTAAACTTAATGACCCTGCAAGGTTATGGCTTAACAGAATGTGCTCCTCTAGTTGCTGGTAATACCGACTTTTTCCAAAAAGATGATGCAGCAGGACTTCCTATTCCTAATGTAGAATATAAAATCAATCATCCAAATGCAGAAGGAGTTGGAGAAATTATTGTCAAAGGACCTAATGTTATGCTTGGCTATTATGAAGATCAG
Source organism: uncultured Clostridium sp. (assembly GCA_947426525.1). Lineage (GTDB taxonomy): Bacteria > Bacillota > Clostridia > TANB77 > CAG-508 > CAG-269. The sequence goes on from CANEEJ010000011.1 coordinate 30,679, forward strand.
GAAAAAACAAAGCAAACTATTATCGATGGCTGGTTTCATACAGGTGACTTAGGAAAAATTGATGAAAATGGCTATTTATATATTACAGGTAGATGTAAAAGTGTTATCGTTACCAAAAATGGTAAAAATATTTACCCAGAAGAAGTAGAATATTATTTAAATGATAATCCTTTGATTTCAGAAGCTTTGGTTTTGGGAATTCAAAAGGAAGATGATGACGAAACTTATATTAATGCTCAAATTTATCCTAATATGGAAGCTATTACAGAATATTTAAGAGGTTCTGTTCCTACCAAAGAGGAAATTTGGAAGATTGTTTCAGATGCTGTATCTGCTGTTAACAAAAAACTTCCTAATTACAAACATATTAAGAGTTTTGGTATTCGTGATAAAGAGTTTGAAAAAACTACAACACAAAAGATTAAGCGTTATGGTGATAATATGAAAGTTAAAAAAGAAGAAAAATAGGTAAAAGCCCGCTAGCTAACACTAGCGGACTTTTACTTGACTACTTACCAAAATACAGTTTCCATTTTATTTTTGATAAGTTAATCTTTTTCTCCTTTAGTTCCTTAATTTTATTATTGTTTTTCGTGTACACTTTGATTTGTTCCTTCACTAATTCATCACTTTGCAGTTCAGGAAAAAGTGTAACTAAATCGATGGCATCCTTATCCTTTAAGCTAGCATAAGTTTCTGCCTCAAACTGCATGTAAAGCTGTACTTTCGTATCAATGCTTTCTTCAATGTTCTTATTTTCTTCTTGATACATTGCTATCTTTTCATCGATAACTACACTACTTGTGCCTAAATCGTAAAAAAGCTTAATATCCCATATTAGAAATACAACTACTGCAATTATAGAAATCATAGCTACTGTAAAATACACATTTGAACGGCTATGGTTACACTTTTCATAGCTCTTTCCCCGCTCAAGTTCTTTTTTAGTTTCTTTTGCAGTTTTTTTCATAGCAGCCCAAAAAACAATAATAGATAAAACTAAACAAAGAGTAATCATATTTTTTCCTCCTACATTCTTTTAATCGTTGACAAGTTACTCTATGCAAAAACCAAAAAGTTTGAGGAAAGTCCCTCTCACTAATTAGTGAATTTAGGAAAATGACATAGAACTTTGCCTATATCCCTTTTATTATACCATAATTTTACATAATATTCAAGTGTGCTTGATTTCTTCTAATCTATATAACTAAAATCAATACGTATTAATGATTTTTAGCAATTCACATAATTGGCAATTGACTTCAACTATAGTAAAATAACCATGTATCTTCAATAATATATAGCCTATAAAAATGATAAGGAGTGAAATATATATGGCAGAAAAATTTGCCCTTAAAGTTAATGAAAATGCCTCCTAGTAAAACTAGAAGACATTTCTTTCTTTTATACAATCATTATCTTCTTCATCAATAGCCTTGTCTGTCCATTCTTAAACTAATTATGAAGAAAAAGACAGCCAAGCACTAATAACAATAATGATGCCCAAAATTATACCAATAATAATCATATATCTTCCTCCTACATTCTTTTAATCGTTGACAAGTTACTCTATGCAAAAACCAAAAAGTTTGAGGAAAGTCCCTCTCACTAATTAGTGAATTTAGGAAAATGACATAGAACTTTGCCCATATCTCTTTTATTGTATCACAGTTTTACATAATTTTCAACTAGTTCCATATTTTCCTATTATATGTCCTTATTGATTTTTATGTAAAATTATAGTATAATTATAAGTGTCAAGGTCATTAAACCAAGTATGAACTTCTTGACAGCACATGTATCTATCAACACAGGAAGCAATTAAATAATTGCAAGGAGGAAAAATATGTTTAAAAGATTATTTCGTAAGCCTGAAACAGATGAACAGATTAGGGAACGGTTATTAAAATTATGCAAAGAAGGTGATTATGGCATATGTCCGCCACCAATGGATGCAAATGTTGCAATTAACGAACTACAAAACTTTTTCCTTGGCGAAGACTGGTATGTAAGTATACCTATTAGTCATGAACAAATCATCACAGAAATTGTATACCAAATCGAAACAAAATACAAAAGATTAAAAGCAACTAAATCTACGGAATATGACAAAGATTAAGCAAACATACAGCCCTCTCTTTTATAAAAAAAGTAGAAGGGCTGTATTTACTTTCGTCTGGTGCAACGATATTTTCCTTTGGTGCGGTATTCTTACAGGTTATGAACTTTTTATTCTCTTTCTAAATTATGGAATAATTTTGTAACTAATTGAATTTGATTTCCCATTTGTAAAAAGTATTGTGTTAACTTTATTGTTTTTACTCTGCCATTACTCTGCCATCGCTCTGCCATCACTCTGCCATTTTATATTTTTTATTTGGTGTATTTTCAGTATTTCCAACGCTTTCAACAGTTCTATTATCAACGAACTTTTTTAATATTCTTCTAACAGTTCTATCTGGTATTTTAGTTTGTTCTATAATATTTTTCGTTCCAATAATTACATTTTTCTTAATGCATTCTAATATTTTTTGTTCATTTCTAGAAAGCAATAACATAGATTTATCTTTCATTTCCTTTGAATTGTTCATTTCATCTATTGTATTGTTTATCATTTTAAGCATAAATTCTATAAATTCAGTAGAATTACCAACATTGTTACAATTTTGAATAACAGTATAATATTCTTCTTGATTTTTCTTTATCATGCTTTCAATAGGTAAAAACTTAAATGCTTTTTCCCAATGTGAAAGAATTGCAGTTTGCCAGAATCTTGCCGTTCTTCCATTCCCATCATGAAATGGATGTATAAACACAAATTCATAATGAAAGATAGAAGATAAAATTAAAGGATTTATTATATCTTTAACTTCATTCATCCAATTAAATAAGTTATCCATCAAACTAGGTACTAATTTATGGGGTGGGCAAGTAAAAATACATATATCTCCATCATAAACACCTTCACCATGATTTCTAAATTTACCTGCATCTTTTTCAATTAAAAATGTTAGTATTCCATGTATTTTCTTTAAGTCTTCTACAACATAAGGATTTATTTTATCAATTTGCTCATAAGCTTCATAAGCATTTTTTACTTCTTGTATATCCTTTTTCTCTCCTATTACAGGTTTTCCATTTATTACATCTTCAACTTGGAATAATGATAGTTGGTTGTTTTCTATCGCTAACGATGAATGAATTGACCTTATTCTCGACTTTCTTCTTAATTCGGGATACCTATTTAGACTTTCAAAATAATTTGCTTCTCCAATTTTCTTCATTATGTCTGATACATAATTTAATATTTTATCAGTTATTGTATATGGTGGGTAGTTTTCTTTCATTTCAAACCTCCATTTTTACTTCTGGTAATTATGATTTTTATAAAAAAACAACTTACGAACGCTAAAGTTTGTAAGTTGTTCTCTTTGGTGGCTTCACCTGGAATCGAACCAGGGACACAGGGATTTTCAGTCCCTTGCTCTACCAACTGAGCTATAAAGCCATATATATAAATAAAATCGCCATATTTTCTTTTTATAAAAAAATGGCGACCCGGAACGGGCTCGAACCGTCGACCTCTAGCGTGACAGGCTAGCGTTCTAACCAACTGAACTACCGGGCCATAAAAACATGGTGGTCGCTATAGGGCTCGAACCTATGACCCCCTGCTTGTAAGGCAGATGCTCTCCCAGCTGAGCTAAGCGACCGTTTCGTCTTTCGACG
>CANEEJ010000012.1 GCA_947426525.1 uncultured Clostridium sp.
TCAATTGCATTTTGGATAGCCATAAAAGTCTTTGGAGATGTTAATGTAGAAAAAGCAATTTTAAAATTATCATTACTTTTTAAGGTACTTTCAAATAAAACATCTTCTCCCACAACATGAGCTAATTGATTAACCAAACAACACTCTAAGGGATAATAAGAAGGGCTATTTGTTTCAAAACTAATACCAAAGTATTTTACATATTCTTTTGGAATACCATTAATTTTTGAAGATATTAATTGAACAGCAGCTTCGTTTAATCCTAATCCATAAATTTTAAATTCAGTATAATCACAAAGTCCCATGCGGATTAAATAATTTCGTTTATCTTTTACTTCTTGAATATAGTGAATACATTCGTGAATAGCAAATTCTTCTAAGTCTTCATTAGCAATGTGTTCATTAAAATAAATAGAAGTATTTTTATAAAAGTAGTTAGCTTCTGCCATACCTTCAGGCATTTTGGCTTTATACATATTTAATCTAGATAATTGAATAAATAATTCATTTTGATTGAAACCGTAATTAGGAAATGTGTCACAAATTTTTTGAGCAATATTACGTGCAATTGAATTAATTTTCAAAGTATCTAGTGTTTCAATTACTTCAATTCCATCTTTTCTTAAATCTGATTCGATACTCATATACAATTCTCCTTAGTATAATCTATTTTTATTATACTATAAAAATAAAGTGTGTGTATTTCAGTAATATTAAATGTTTTTTACAGTTTAATGACAACAAAATGTCGAATAAAGTCGACGACTTTTTCTTGACATATTAGTTCTAGCTATGTATAATAGTAAAACAATCGATTGTATCAAAAAAGAAAGGAGGAAATTTATGAATAATGAAATGAAAAATGAAATATTAACTGCTATTGGATGTATTGATAAAAAAGTAGACAATATGCAAGAAGAAATCCAAGAAATAAAAAAGCAAGTAGCCAAAATACCAAAAATGGAAAAAGAAATAGCAAAAATTTCAGGAATGGAAAAAGAAGTGGCAAAAATTCCATCTATGCAAGAAGAAATCAGAAACATTAGCAGAAGTGTAGCAATCATTGAACATGAACATGGAGAAAAATTATCAGCTTTATTTGATGCTTTCACAGCACATACAGAAAAAATGGAAAAGCAAGACAAAAAAATTAATTTTTGTGAATACAAATTAGAAAAACATGACGATGAAATTTATTATCTAAAAACGAAAGTTCAAGCTTTATAAAAGCCTATTAGAACTTAAGTATCAAACAACAAGTCCTAATAGGCTATATTATAATTATTTCACAACAATATTATAAATCTTATTTTTAACATAAATTTCCTTAACAATTATTTTACCATCTAATTTAGCATCAATAGCATTGTGAACCTTTTCTTTTACGGAAGATTCTTCTTCATTTGGAGTAATTTGAATGGTTGCTTTTAACTTACCATTAAACTGAATTGGTAAAGTTATTTCATCAGCTACTGTCTTTGCTTCGTCGTACTTAGGCCAACTTTCATAAGAAATTGTATCATTATGTCCTAAGATATTCCATAATTCCTCTGTAATATGAGGTGCAACAGGATTTAACAATTTTAAGAAGCCTTCAGCAAACTCATAAGGGAAGATATCCTCTTTATTAACATGATTAATAAAAATCATCATTTGAGAAATAGCTGTATTAAAGTTCATAGTCTCATAATCATTCGTAACTTTCTTTACTGTGAAATGATAAACTTTTTCAAGATTAGAATTAGTTTCTTTCTTAATCTTGTTAGATTCTGTATATAAACGCCAAACACGGTCTAAGAATTTTTTAGAACCATCAATTCCATTTGGATCCCATGGCTTAGCTGCTTCAATTGGTCCCATGAACATTTCATAAACTCTTAGGCTATCAGCACCATATTGACGAACCATATCATCAGGATTAATAACATTACCTTTTGACTTACTCATTTTTTCACCGTTACTACCTAAAATCATACCTTGATGACGAAGTTTAGCAAAAGGTTCTTTTACAGGAACAACTCCTTTATTATATAGGTATTGGTTCCAAAATCTTGAATATAATAAATGACCAACGGCATGTTCTGGTCCACCAACATACAAATCAACTGGTAACCAATATTCTAATAACTTTTTATTAGCTAACTCATCTTGATTTTTAGGGTCAATATATCTTAAAAAATACCAACTTGAACCAGCAGCTCCAGGCATTGTACTTGTTTCACGTCTAGCAGGTTTTCCATTAAATTCAGTATTAACCCAATTAGAAGCTTTATCTAAAGGAGAAGCACCAGCTTTGGATGGAGCATAATCTTCTAATTCAGGTAAAACCAAAGGCAATTCAGAATCAGCTAAAGCTTTCATCTCATCATCAACATAAACAATTGGAATTGGTTCTCCCCAATAACGTTGTCTTGCAAAAATCCATTCACGAAGTTTGTAATTTACCTTCTTAGAACCAATTTTATTTTCTTCTAGCCAGGTAATCATTTTAGAAATAGCATCTTCTTTGTTTAACCCATCTAAGAAATCAGAGTTAATATGCAAGCCATTACCTGTAAAAGCTTCCTTTGTAATATCGCCACCATCTAATACAGGAACAATTTCAATGCCAAATTTGGTAGCAAACTCATAATCTCTTTGGTCATGGGCAGGAACTGCCATAATGCAACCAGTACCATAAGTTGCTAGAACATAATCAGAAATCCAAATTGGAATTTGTTTTCCATTCACAGGATTAACTGCATAAGCTCCTGTAAATACACCAGTTTTATCTTTGTTCAGTTCGGTTCTTTCTAAGTCAGACTTGCTGGCAGTAGACTTTTTGTAATCTTCGACAGCTTGTTTTTGTTCAGGAGTAGTAATTTGATTTACTAAATCTAATTCTGGTGCTAACACACAGTAAGTTGCTCCAAATAAAGTATCAGGTCTAGTAGTAAATACAGTGAAATTTAAACCATCATGATTAGCAACTTGGAAAGTAACTTCGGCACCTTCTGAGCGACCAATCCAGTTTCTTTGAATTTCTTTGGTTGATTCTGGCCAATCCAATTCATCTAAGCCATCAATTAAAATATCCGCATATTGAGGGATGTCTAAAACCCATTGTTTCATATTCTTACGAACAACTGGAAAGCCACCTCTTTCACTTTTTCCATTGATAACTTCATCATTTGACAAAACGCACCCTAATTCTTCACACCAGTTAACAGGCATTTCAACTAATTTAGCAAGACCATCTTCATATAGTTTCTTAAAAATCCATTGTGTCCATTTGTAATAGTCTGGATCACAAGTAGAAATTTCTTTATCCCAGTCAAAAGAAAGTCCAAGCATTTTTAATTGTTTTTTGAAAGTTTCAATATTGGCTGCTGTAAAACCTGCTGGGTGATTTCCAGTTTTGATAGCATATTGTTCTGCAGGAAGACCAAATGCATCCCATCCCATAGGATGTAAAACATTGTATCCTTGCATTCTTTTCATTCTAGATAAGATATCAGTAGCAGTATAACCTTCAGGATGTCCTACATGTAGACCTTGTCCAGATGGATAAGGAAACATATCTAAAGCGTAAAATTTAGGCTTTGAAAAGTCCCATACATCAGTAAAAAAAGTCTTATTTTCGTCCCAATAGGTTTGCCATTTTTTTTCAATTTCATTAAATTTATATTCCATAAGTTTAAAACCCCTTTCGAATTTAATTATAACTTTTTCCATTATATAACAAAAATGCTAGTATTTCAAGGAGTTTATGAATTTTATGTTAAAAAAGTAAAACCAAAATTTATTAGTATTTTTTCTAAAGTGAATAACTGTGAATTGTAACACCTTAATAGTCCTCTTGAATTTGAAAAATAAAAATGATACAATAAAAACCTAAGAGGTGTAAAATGATAGAGATAAAAAAAGCAAAACAAGTATTAAAAAAATATGTAAGTAACTATGACATAAGCAATAATAGAATTCGAGTAAAAATAGGACACATTGAAAGAGTAGCAAGAATTGCTAAGAAAATAGCACAAAAAATGAAAGTGTCAGAAGAAGATATACAATTAGCAGAATTAATAGGATTGCTACATGATATTGGAAGATTTGAACAAGTAAGAAGATATAATACTTTTTGTGATAAAGATAGTATCAACCATGGAAAATTAGGTGTAGAAATTTTGTTTGAACAAGGAATGATACGAGAATTTATAGAAGATACCCAATACGATGAAATTATAAAAAAAGCAATTTTAAATCACAATCGAGACAAAGCTGACATACAAGTAGCAAATGAGAGAGAATTGTTACATTCCAAAATTATTCGAGATGCGGATAAAACAGACATTATCTACATGTTAACATTTGAAGACAAAGAAACAGCGTGGGGAAGTGGTAAGTTAGAAGATGAGGAAATAACAGAAGATATTTACCAACAATTTATAGAAGACCAATCAATCGACTATGCCAAAAGAAAAACAGGGGTTGACGTATTAGTGTCACATTTTGCGTATGTATTTGATTTTAACGATAAATATGCCTTACAAATGGTAAAAGAAAAAGAATACTTTAAAAAGATATACCAAAGATTTGCATTCACAAACCAGGAAACACAAGAAAAAATTAATCAAATTTATCATATAGTAGAAGAATATTTAGAAAAATAAGGGGAAAAAATGATAGACATAGAAAAAGCTAAACAGGAGTTAATCAACCATGTAAAAGAGCAAAAAATAGAAAATGAAAAAGTAAATAAAAAATTAGAGCATATTTTAAGAGTGGCTAACATTAGTAAAAAAATAGCAACAGAACTAAATTTAACACCAGAACAGATTGAACTAGCAGAACTAATAGGATTATTGCATGATATAGGAAGATTTGAACAATATAAAATGACGGATACAACAAAATTCAATCATGGACAAGCAGGAGTAGAAATCCTAAAGAAAGACAATTATCTTAGAAAATATATCGAAGAAGAGAAGTATGATAATGTTATACTAACAGCTGTTTATGAACACAATCGATATGCACTAAGTCCAAACTTAACCAAAGAGCAAGAATTATTTTGTAAAATTATAAAAGATGCAGATAAAGTAGACTTGATTTACGAAGGAGCAGAAATTTATTGGCAGAAACAAGAAGACATAGCAGCCATCGAAAATGGAAAATTATCTTCTAAAATGTTAGAAGACTTTTATCAACACAAATTAGCAGATATACGAAATAAAGTAAGCAAAGCAGATGAAATAGTAAGATTTATTTCTTATGTTTTTGATATTAACTTTTCTTATAGTCGAAAAATCATAAAAGAAAGTGGAAATGTTAATAAAATGATAGAACGTTTTGATTACAAAAGGGAAGAAACCAAAGAAGAAATGGAAAAGATAAAGAAAATCATAAAAGAAGAGCTTAAGAAAGGAAATGAAAATTGGGCAAAAAATTACTAATAACAGAAAAACCATCAGTAGCAATGGAATTTGCGAAAGCACTTAAAATAACAACCAATCGAAAAAATGGATATTTAGAGTCAAGTGACTGGATTATTACTTGGTGTGTAGGGCATTTAGTAACCATGAGCTATCCAGAAAAATACGATGAAAAACTAAAATTTTGGCGATTAGAAACGCTGCCATTTATACCAGAAGAATGGAAATATGAAATTATTCCAGCAGTTGCCAATCAATTTAACATTGTAAAAGAGCTTATGCAAAGAGAAGACATTGAAGAAATTTATAATGCAGGAGACTCTGGAAGAGAAGGAGAATACATACAAAGATTAGTATTTATGATGGCAAAACCCAATCCAAAAGCCAAGATGAAACGTGTATGGATTGACTCACAAACAGAAGAAGAAATCAATAGAGGAATTCGAGAAGCCAAAGACCTATCAGAGTATGATAGTTTATCAGATAGTGCTTATTTAAGAGCCAAAGAAGATTATTTAATTGGTATTAATTTTTCAAGGTTATTATCTATTATTTATGGAAGAAAACTAGCACAAAGCATTAAGGAAGACAAGGCTTCTATATCAGTTGGACGAGTTATGACGTGTGTATTAGGAATGATTGTACAAAGAGAACGAGAAATTCGAAACTTTGTAAAAACAAAATATTACAAAATAATAGGAGAATTTGGAGATGAAACAGCATCTTTTAAGGCAGAATGGAAAGTAAATGAAAAATCAGTAATGTATGATTCACCAAAACTTTATAATGAGTCAGGATTTAAAAAAGAACAAGAAGCAAAAGAATTCATTAGTAGTTTAGCAGGAAAGCCAGCTACGATAACAGAACTAAAAAAATCAAAGCAAAAAGAAAATGCCCCCCTATTATTTAATTTAGCAGAAATTCAAAATGAATGTACAAAAAGATTTAAAATTAAACCAGATACAACTTTGGAAATCATCCAAAATTTATATGAAAAAAAATTAGTCACTTATCCTAGAACCGATGCAAGAGTATTATCAACAGCTGTTGCAAAAGAAATAGCAAAAAACTTAAATGGAATAGCTAGAGGCCTAAAAGATGAAGAAATACAAGGCTATATGAAAAAAATGATAGAAGAAAAATATTCAACTAATTTAGTAAAAACGAAGTATGTAAATGATAGTAAAATTACAGACCATTATGCTATTATTCCAACAGGGCAAGGGTATGAAAACTATAATCAATTACCAGATTTACAAAAGCAAATTTATAAAGTAATTGTTAAGCGATTTTTAGCGATTTTCTATCCACCAGCAGAATATAACAAAATGCAAGTAACAGTAAATATAGAAAACGAAACATTTCATTGCAGTGGAAAAGTGTGTGTCAAACAAGGATTTTTAGAGATATTAAAACCAAAATCTGAAGTCAAAACAGAAAAAGGCACAGATAAAAAAGAAGATAATAATTTAGAAATTTTAAAAACACTAAAAAAAGGACAAATTGTGGAAGTGAAAAATTTTGAAATAAAAGATGCCGAAACTTCACCACCAAGTAGATATAACTCCGGTTCTATTATCTTAGCTATGGAAAATGCAGGAAAGCTAATTGAAGAAGAAGAATTAAGAGAACAAATTAAAGGAGCAGGAATTGGGACCAGCGCAACGAGAGCGGAAATTATGAAGAAACTGGAGAAAATTAAATACATTGAAATCAATAGTAAAACACAAATTATTACACCAACTATTAAAGGAGAAAGAATTTATGACATTGTATATAGCGCTATGCCAGATATGCTAAATCCAAAGCTTACCGCTAGTTGGGAAAAAGGACTAGATATGGTAGCCAAAAAAGAGATTCAACCAGAAGAATTTATGGCAAAGTTGAAAAATTATATTCATTCAAAATTTAATAAATTAGTAGTAAAAATGTAACCAAAAAGAGATAGTTTCCTATCTCTTTTTGATTTTAAGCAATTTCGCCTAAGCCTTAAAAATATGTGTGGGATAGCGAGCACAATCATTTGTTGCCAAAACAGCACAAGGCGTAATAATTACTTCTTCTTTATCAATGGACAACCCTAATTTATTGAGTAACTTGATAAAACGTTCATTTCGATACCACAATACGCAGGTTCCTAACCGTTCAAATTCACTACGAATGAATTGAGCTATCTTTTTAAACCGATGTGAATTAGGACCTAATCCAGGGAAAAGAAAATTAATTGCTACCTGTACTTGTCTTTTTTTTGCTACCATAATATCTCCTTTCTCCAATTGGAGGATGCTTGATTAATAGTTACAACGCACATATTGCATTAACCATATTATACCATGAATTAACATAAAAATCAAATTTAAGAAATTATATAATGGTACCACCATTCACATGAATTACTTGACCAGTTACATATCTAGAATCATCACTTGCTAAATACAAATAAGCAGGAGCAACCTCGAAAGGTTGACCAGCACGCTTCAAAGGTGTATCTGTACCAAAAACTTCAACTTCATTCTCTGAAAAAGAAGCTGGAATAAGAGGTGTCCAAATAGGTCCAGGAGCAACAGCATTAACTCTTATTTTTTGATCAGCTAAAGAAAGAGCTAAAGATTTTGTAAAAACAGAAATAGCTCCTTTGGTACTCGAATAATCAATTAAATTTTTCTTTCCTTCATAAGCAGTCACAGAAGTTGTATTAATAATGCTACTATTAGCATCTAAATAAGGTAAAACAGTTTTAGTTAAATAGAAAAAAGAAAAAATATTAGTTTCAAAAGTATCACGAAGCTGTTTTGCAGTAATATCTAAAATACTATTTTGTGGAAACTGAACACCACAATTATTAATTAAAACATCTATTTTTCCAAAAGCTTGTATCGTATTTTGAACAATATAATTAGAAAAAGCCTCTTCTCTTAAATCACCAGCAAGTAAAAGACAACGACGACCATAACTTTCGACTAATTGTTTGGTATCATTAGCATCTTCATGTTCATTTAAATAAACAATAACAATATCAGCCCCTTCTTTAGCAAACAAAACAGAAATAGCTCGACCAATACCACTATCACCACCAGAAATAACCACCACTTTATCTTGTAATTTACCACTTGGTATATAATTGGGGTTATCAAAAATAGGAAGAGGATTCATAACATACTCTAAACCAGGTTGAATATTTTGATGTTGTTTTGGAAAAGTAAGAGGTGTTTTTAAATTCTCATCTTTAAAACCAAGATAGGGATATTCAGGATAATTGTAATAAATAAAAATCATCTCCTTTATTATAAATCTTATACATAGTATATAGAAAATAAAGAAAATTATGCGTAATATAAGTTTCGACTTTGGGCAGAGGCAGGTTATCCTATATAATTTTGAAACACTGCGTAAGCGACCAAACGAGCTATGCGAGTGCGATTGGAGCAACCAACTATTAGTTTTTATTTTTGTTGGTTGCGACACACAAAGTGTAAAAAATTATATAGGATAACCTGCCTCTGCCCAAAGTCGAAACTTAAAATAATTAAACTCTTTTCTTTTTGAATAAAATATAGTATAATAAAAACTGACAAGAGGGGATTTGGGGATGTCCCTTAAAAACCCTCTTTTAGGAGAAAAAGATGAATACGATTTTAGGAGAACTTGGTAAATCAGCAAAATTTATTGATTTATTAAAACAAATTGAAAATAGAACAAGTCCGATAGCAATATCGGGCTTAACTGACGTGGGAGAAATACAAATAGGTACAGCTATTCATGAATTTGGAAAAAAGCCAATTTGTTTAGTAACGTATAATGAAATACAAGCTAAGAAGCTGTATGAAGATATTCAATATTTCACAGATAATGTTGTTTTATTTCCTAAAAAAGAAATTGTGACTTATGACTATATAGCAGAAAGTAAGGAATTGCCTTATCAAAGAATTGAAACCTTAAATCAAATCAAAGCTAAGAAAAATTTAATTGTGATAACGACAATTGAAACTGTTATGCAAAAGTTACCTAGTAAAAAAATATTATATAACAATGAATTAAGCTTTGAAGTAGGAAAAAGTTACTCTTTAGAAGAAATAAAGCAAAAGTTAGTTAAATTAGGGTATGCTAGATATGATTTAATTGAAGGAAGAGGACAATTTTCCGTTCGTGGTGGAATTGTAGACATTGCTACGAATGAAACAACAGGTGTTAGAATTGAATTTTGGGGAGATGAAGTAGATTCGATTCGAAACTTTGCTATTACCAGCCAAAGGTCAATTAACACGCTAGAAAAAACAACCATACATCCAGCTCATGAATATATTTTAGAAGATAGCATTGAAAATATTTGTCAAAAAATAAAAGAAACAGCTCAAAACAAAAAACAAAAAGAAATCATAGAAGAAGACATCGAGCAAATTAAAGCAGGAAATTATGTCAGTAAAATGGATAAATACTTCGATAGCTTTTATGAAGAACAACAAAATTTATTTGATTATTTATCTAATAATTACTGCATATTTTTAGAAGAAATAGGGAAAATAAAACAAAGAGCAACCAATATTTCAATTGATAACAATAATCTAATGAAAGCATTAATTGAAAAAGAAAAAAAGATACCAGATGCAATCAACAATTTATTAACCTATGAAGAACTAGAAGAAAAATTAAAAAGTAGACAAATTATTTATATAGAAAAGCAAGATATAGAAAATAAACTAGCAAATGAAAAATATAAATTTAAATATCGAGAAGTCAATTATTACAAAAGCGAATTAGAAAACTTGTTAGAAGATTTGCAAAAAGCAATCAACGAAAAGAAAAAAGTATATATGTTAGTAAACACCAAAGAAAAAGCAAAAAAATTACAAAGTTTATTAAATGAAAAAGAAATTTTTAATAAGATAGAGGAAAAACTAAACCAAACCATTATTGTAAAATCAGCAGAACCTATTGTAACCATTACCATTGGGAATTTATCAGCCGGATTAGAAAATTATGAATTAAACCAATTAGTGATTGTTGCCAATGACCTGATTGATGGAGAAAAACGAAAAAGAAGAGTAAGTCACACAGCCTTTAAAGAAGGAGAAAAAGTAGTATTTGCAGACTTAAAAATAGGTGATTATGTAGTTCATAAAAGATATGGAATTGGTATTTACATTGGCGTTAATACTATAAAAGCAGATGGAACCATCAAAGACTATATCAAAATCAAATACAAAAATGATGATATTTTATACATTCCAACGAGTGATTTAGACTCTATCCGAAAATACGTAGGAGGAGATGCTATCCAGCCTAAAATCAATCGTTTAGGTGGAAAGGAATGGGAGAATACAAAAGCAAAAGTAAAAAATAATTTAAGAGAAGTAGCACAAGAATTAATTGAATTATATGCTAAAAGAGAGAAATTACAAGGATTTGGATTTAGCAAAGATACACCTTGGCAGAATGAATTTGAAGCAAAATTTCCTTATCAGGAAACAGATGACCAATTACGTTGTATTGAAGAAGTAAAAAAAGATATGGAAATGGCAAAACCAATGGATAGACTACTATGTGGAGACGTAGGATACGGAAAGACAGAAGTAGCGTTAAGAGCTGCTTTCAAAGCTGTTATGGATCAAAAACAAGTGGCCTATTTAGCACCAACCACAGTATTAGCAGAACAGCAATACCAAGAATTCAAAAACCGAGTAAAAGATTTTCCAATTCAAGTTGAAATTCTAAATCGTTTTAAAAGTAAAAAGTATCAAGATGAAGTCATAAGAAAATTGAAGCTAGGAGAAGTTGATATTGTAATTGGAACACATCGAATATTAAGTAAAGACATAGAATTTAAAGACTTGGGATTACTAATTGTAGATGAAGAGCATCGTTTTGGAGTAAAAGATAAAGAAAAAATTAAACAATTAAAAAACAATATAGATGTATTAACTATGACAGCGACCCCAATCCCAAGAACCATGCATATGTCAATTGTAGGAATTCGAGACATGTCTGTTATTTATGAACCACCTTATAACAGAAGACCAGTACAAACTTATGTATTAGAATATGATACAGAAGTAATTAAAGAAGCAATTACAAAAGAATTAGAAAGAGATGGTCAAGTATTTTACTTATTTAACAACGTAGAAGGCATTCAGAAAAAAGCAGATGATATAGCAAAATTAGTGCCAGAAGCTAATGTGGTTTATGCACATGGAAAAATGACAGGAAAACAAATTGAAGAAATTATGAAAGAATTTACGGAAGGAAAGACCAATGTATTAGTATGTACGACCATATTAGAAACAGGAATTGATATATCAAATGCCAATACTATTATTGTTGAAAATGCAGATAGAATGGGACTGGCACAGCTATATCAAATTCGAGGAAGAGTAGGAAGAGCGGAACGTCAAGCGTATGCCTACATTACGTATAAAAAAGACAAACTATTAACCGAAGTAGCAGACAAAAGATTAAAAGCAATCAAAGAATTTACAGAGTTTGGTTCTGGCTTTAAAATAGCAATGCGAGATTTAGAAATTAGAGGAGCAGGAAGTTTATTGCGGAGAAATTCAATCAGGGCACTTAGAACAAGTGGGATATGATACCTATTGTAACCTATTAGAAGAAGTCGTAAAAGAAATGAAAGGAATTAAAGTAGAACCAGAAGTAGAAATACAAATCGACTTAAATGTAACCAGTTATATACCAGATGAATACATACAAGACGCAAATCAAAAAATAGAAATATATCAAAACATTGCACTATGTCAAAAAGAAGAAGACATCCAAAATGTAATAGACGAAATCATAGACCGATTTGGAAACATGCCAAGTGAATTAGAAAACTTAATTGACATAGCTAGAATAAAATACCTAGCAAAACAATTAAAAATTAGCAAAATAGCAAGCAAAAACATAAACAAAAAAACAACAGTTGTCTTTACCTTTGAACCAAATGAATTCCAATTAGACCTAAATCAACTAGTACAAAAATATGGGAACAAAATAAAATTCTCAAATGGTATTAAACCAATGGTAACATTAGAAATACAAAACGACAAGGAAAGGCAAATATTAAATGATGTAACCGAATTTTTAAAACGATGATTTTGGGGACGGAGGAAAAAATCATCGAAGGAGGAAAGTATGCAAAGAATAACAAGTAAAGATAATGAAATTGTCAAACATATAAAAAAGTTAAAAGATAAAAAATACAGAGACATGAGCAATGAATATGTAATTGAAGGGATTAAGCTAGTACAAGAAGCGGTACAGGAAAAAGCACCAATTAAACAAATTATATTATGTGATGATTGTGAAAAAAGCGCAGCTATTCCAAAAGATTTAATGTATGAAATTGCGAAACAAGAATGTATTTATGTATCAGAAAAAGTATTTAAGTATTTGACCGAAGTTCAGACACCACAAGGGATTTTAGCTATTATAGAAAAAAATAAAAAAGATATAGAAATTGATTATACGGAAGACATCATTGTAGCCTTAGATGATGTCCAAGACCCTGGCAATTTAGGGACGATATTAAGAACCGTAGATAGTATTGGATTAACACAAATTTTAGTATCTAAAGGAACAGCTGATAGTTATAATCCAAAAGTAGTACGTTCTACCATGGGTGCTATTTTTAGAGTAAAAATAATTGAATGTGAAAACTTAAAACAAACATTAAAAGAAATCAAAAAGCACAAATTTAAAGTAGTGGTTTCTTCTTTGCAAACCGAAAATAGCCTATATGATATTAACTATCATAAAAAAGTAATTGTAATCGGAAACGAAGCAAATGGAGTAGAACAAGAAATTCAAGAGTTGGCAGATGAAAAAATTAAAATACCAATGCTAGGAAAAACAGAAAGCTTAAATGCCTCTGTTGCAACTGGTATTATATTATATGAATACGTAAGACAAAAACTCATAAAATAAGGCAATAGCCCCGAAAGATATCACTAAAAGAAAGAAGGAAAAAACGTGAAAATAAATGTTGTAATGATAGAACCAGAAATACCGCAAAATACACGGTAATATCGCAAGAACTTGTGCAGCTACGGGAACAAAGTTACACTTAGTACATCCATTAGGATTTAAACTAGATGAAAAGTCAGTAAAACGAGCAGGATTAGATTATTGGGATAAAGTTGAAATCGAAGAACATGAATCATTAGAAAAATTTTTAGAAAAATATAAGCCAGAAGAAAATGATATGTTTTTTGTTACAACCAAAGGAAAACATGTTTATTCAGAACCAAACTATAAAGAAATGGATGAAATATTTTTGTTATTTGGAAAAGAAACAAAGGGATTACCAGAAGATTTATTACAAAAGTATATTAATAAAACTATTCGAATTCCAATGAGACCTACCTTAAGATCTTTAAATCTAGCTAATTCTGTTAATATTGTAGTATATGACGTTTTTAGACAAAAGAATTTTGAAGGATTAGAGGAAATTAGTAGCTATTTTGATAAATAAAATGTAGCAATTTAAGAAGTATTGTCGAAAGACAGGAAGATTTGTAGAAACACTTGCAAATCTTCCTGTTTCATGTTTTAATAAAATTAGTTTTCAATCTAAAAAGATTTCATTCACAAATTAATTTGAAATTAAATCGAGATTATCCAAAATAAAAAAGAAAGAAATCAGGTGATAGAAGGAGAAAAAACGAAACAACCACCATTTTACTATTAAATAAAACTTGACACAAGAATAAAAAAGAGATAAAATATAGGAGGAATTGTATTGAAAGTATTTACATATAGCCAGTACATAAAATGTATTCATACCTTTAGATTGAATGCAGTTATGCAATTAGCAGAAGAAAGTGCGGAATATAAATTAGAACAAACAGAAAAGAAATATTCACATGATAAATTAATCAAAAACATATTACAAGACACAAAAGAAGTAGCAGAGTTAATTAATCAATTTATAGAGCCAAGAGAAGAGGTGAAAAAAGAAGATTTAGTTAGATATACCAATAGTTATATTACAAAAAAATACAAAGCCAAAGAAGCAGACTTAGTATATAAATTAAAAAAACAAGACATATTTTTCTTAATTGAACATCAATCAAGCATCGATAATAACATGCCATATCGAATGCTAAACTATATTTTAGATATTATGAGGGAATGGAGCCGAAATCAAAAAATAGGAAGAAACACCAATTATCCAATTGTCGTTCCCATTGTCATTTATACAGGAAATCAAAAATGGAAAATGCCTAAAAATTTTAGAGAAAAGCAAATTGGAAACTATGTATTTGAAAGATATAAAATTGATTTAGAATATAACTTTATTGATATTAACAAAATTTCAAAACAACTTCTATTAGAAAAAGATACTATGTTTGGATATAGTATGATGATTGAAAAAGCAAAAGATGATAAAGAATTAAAGGAAAACTTATTTAAAATAATAGAAAATACAAATAATAAAAAATATTTAGAAGAAATACAAGACATCATTGTCTATCTATTAAATAATGTTTTAGAAAAGAAGGTGCAACAAGAATTACTAGAGAGAATAGAAAGAAAGGTAGGTGAAAAAGGGATGAGTGAACTAATAGAAAGACTAAGAAGAGAAAATATAGAAAAACAAAGAAAAGAAGCTAGAAAAGAAGCTAGAAAAGAAGTTAGAAAAGAAGTTAGAAAAGAAATTAGAAAAGAAAGTAGAGAAGAAATTGCTGAAAACATGTTAAACTTAAAATTAGACGAAAAAATTATATTAGAGGCAACTAAAATAGAGAAAGCGGAACTAGAGGAAATTAAAAATAAATTAGCTAAAGTAGGCTAAACATTTCAGTTTTGGCTTTCAAAAAGTCGAAACTCGAAACAAATTCTATATTAAAAAAGTTTATCTAAAAGATATAAAAAATAGATAAACTTTTTTTGTTAATTCGACATAAAATATTAGTAGGGGGAATGACAAAATGGAAAAAATATTAGAAGTTAAAAATGTAAGCAAAAAATATCAAAATAAAGAAGGAGAAATATTAGCCCTACAAGATATCAACCTAAGAGTAAGAAAAGGAGAATTTGTAAGTATCATAGGACCTAGTGGATGTGGAAAGTCTACCCTATTATCCATTATTGCAGGTTTAGAAAGCAAAACATCAGGAGAAATCTACATAGAAGGAGAGAAATGTGAACGGCATATCACCTAAAATAGGATATATGTTGCAAAGAGACTGTTTGCTAGAATGGAGAACCATTTTAAGCAATACGATGTTTGGACTAGAAATTAAAGGAAAAAAAGATAAGGCCTCCAAAGCCTATGTAGAAGAACTATTAAAAAAATATGATTTATATGATTTCAAAGATAAATATCCATCTGAGTTGTCAGGAGGAATGAGACAAAGAGTAGCTTTAATTCGAACCTTAGCAGTAAAACCCAAAATATTATTATTAGATGAAGCATTTTCAGCATTAGACTATCAAACTAGAATTATGGTAACTAACGACATTTACACAATTCTTCGAAAAGAAGGAATTACAGCATTAGTAGTAACACATGACATTTCAGAAGCAATTAGTATGTCTGATAGAGTAATTGTATTAAATGCCAGACCCGGAACCGTAAAAGACATTCACAAGATTGATTTTGATATGGAAAATAGAAATCCAATTAATTGTCGAGAAAAGCCCAAATTTAGTCAATATTTTAATACTTTATGGAAGGAGCTGGGTGTTGATGAATAAACAATTATTATCCAAGGAAAGAAAGCAATATTTAAAAAGTAAAAAATACAAACAATATTTAGTATGGATGACACAAATAGGAATATTAATTGCATTTTTAGCAGTATGGGAAATATTAGCGAACCAAAAAATAATTGATAGTTTTATTATGAGCCAACCGAGTAGAATTTGGGAGACATTTACTAATTTAAGTTCAAACGATTTGATGAAACATATTGGAGTTACTGTTTATGAAACAATAGTTGGATTTTTATTAGGTACAGGACTAGGAATATTGATTGCAATTATTTTATGGTGGTCAGACTTTTTATCCAAAGTAGCAGAACCATATCTAGTAGTATTAAACAGTCTACCAAAAGTAGCATTACGGACCTATTATTATTATATGGGTAGGAGCGGGAACACCAGCAATTATTGTAATGGCAGTAGCCATTTCCTTAATTGTAACCATATTAGAGAACCTAAATGGATTTTTAAAAACAGATAAAGAAGTTATTAAAATGGCAAAAACTTTTAAAGCATCTAAATTACAAATATTAATGAAAATTATTATACCAGCTAATATTTCAACTTTTATTAACTCACTAAAAGTCAATATTGGACTTTCATTAGTAGGAGTAATTTCTGGAGAGTTTTTAGTATCAAAAGCAGGTCTAGGCTATCTAATTGTCTATGGAGGGCAAGTTTTTAAATTAGATTTAGTTATGGCAAGTGTAATTATTCTAGGAATAGTGGCAGGTATTATGTATGCAGGAGTATTATTGTTAGAAAAACTAATTTTACACACAAAGAAATTTAGATAAAAGAAAGAAGGCACATAAACTATGGCCTTCTTTTTGAGATCTTACTGTTGTGTTAAAGAATGAATTTTATGATAGATTTCCTCTACTCTAGCATCCTTAACACCTTCATTTTCCACAATCGCATTTGCTTCTGAATACAACGCAAGAATTTCATTAGCTTTTTCTAAATATTCTATATGAAATCCTGTGCGAGGTTTAGCAGAACAAAAATCGATTATGGCTGTTTGGGTTTTTAAGAAAAAATCTTCTGTATTCTCCATACGACCTCCTCCTTGCTTTTAATATAAAGCTAATTACATTATACCATTATATGGAAATTATGTCAATTTGAATAACTTTTTAATTTTATAAAGTATTCGAGAAAAAGTACCTTTTTGATTGACAACAGTCATACTTGTTACCATAGTATCAATTTTACTTGACTTTTTCTTCTTAGAAAATAAATCTTCAGTAGGATATTTCTTTTTCTTCTCTATCTCGAGGTCATTTAACTCTTTTTTATCTTGCGCTTTTAACTGTATTTGTTCTTCGGCAGTTGTCCAATAATCGATATAAAGATTAGCAATTAATATTTTGGTTAATTTTGAAGTCTGCTCTTCAAAGCTCAATTGTGGATTATAAGAGTAAATATAAGTAATATCCTTATTTTTTTCATAATAAGAAAGTTTCTCCTTAGGAATTTTCTTTACATCTTCATAAGGAATATATTTCAAAATTTCTAATAATTCCATATAAGACTTAGCATAATCTTCTTCTGTATATACATTTATCATTCGCAATCTCCTTATTAATTTAATTCGTGAGAAGTTGGCGACATCTGTCTGTTTATTTCTTGTCTAAAAATGGATGCTCTTTCTTCAGCTGTTGTTAAAGAAAAGGCAGTTCTTCCAATTTTTTTGGCATCTAAATAATTAGTATCCATTTGAGCTACTTTTTCTAATTGATTTTTAGACAATCCTAATTTAATAGCAAAGTAATAAGCTTCTCTACAATTCAAAGTACTTTCATGTATTTTAAGAATATCTTCTTCTTCCATATCTTCAGGTAATTTTTTATCTAAGCCTAAACTTTTTTTGATGTCTTTGATTTTATTACCTTCGTATTCGATAGGTAAGCCAGCAGAATATTCATATAATTTTCCAGTATAATCAGGAAGAATAGTAGTAGCATTTAAATCTTCTTTTAATGTTTCAAAATCATTTTGAGATAGTTGCCCTAATTCTAATTTGCTTTCTAAAATACCAATTACTGTTTCTTGTGCATTGTGTAAAATAGTTTGCATTTTATGACCAAAATGAACACAAACTTGTCCAAAATAAGGCAAGTCAATGACAAAAGAATCATTACCTACATCATCTTTTCGATAGCCATAAGAAATAGCTTCTTTATAATCAGGTTCTGTTTGATTAAGAACATATAAACTAGCAATTAAATCTTTCATAGATAAATCTTTCCACCTTAATAAAGTGGCTTCATTTTTCTTACATAGTGTTTGCTCAGTATCAGATAAATTTCTATTATTTTTATAGTGATAATGTTTTGCTAATCGATTTGACATAAGCATCAACAATGCCATATTAGTAATACCATCAAATTGGTCTGTTGCTGCTACTGTACCTAAATTACCTTCCAAATAATCAATACTAGTATAATCTTTTTCTATTCTTGATTTTATATCTTCATAAGGAAGTTCGATGAGTGAATTTCTTAGTCCATCAGAATTCATTTCTCTTGGCTTCAAAATAAAATTTTTTAATTCTCCAATATCTTTACTTTTCAAAAATGTGATAGTAGCTTTCTTTAGTTTTTTGTAAATGGATGCATAGTTATCGGATATACAAGATTGTTTTTCCACAATAAAGCCTCCTCAAAATAATGTTATGTTTATAATAGCATACCGATAAAAGTTTATCAAGTTTTGAATTAACAAAAAAGTATTTTCACAGTTTTTATTTCTTAACATAAAATATATAAAACAAAAATAGGAGGGATAAAATGAGTAAAAAAAGAATGATAAGCATCATTGTTGTACTTATCATAGCCATTGTAATTGGCATATTTGCAACCATAAAACAAACAACTAAAAAAGAAAACGTAAAAACTATTAAAGTCAATGAGGTAACACGTTCTGTTTTTTATGCACCACAATATGTAGCAATAAACAATGGCTATTTCAAAGAAAATGGAATGGACATAGAACTAACAACAGGGCAAGGAGCAGATGCTGTTATGACAGCAGTACTTGCTAACCAATGTGACATTGGATTTGCAGGACCAGAAGCATCCATCTATGTTTATAATGAAGGAAAAGAAGACCATACCCAAGTATTTGCCCAATTAACAAAAAAAGATGGTTCTTTCTTAGTAGCAAGAAATCAAACAGAAAAATTTGATTGGAAAGACTTAAAAGGAAAAATGGTAATACCAGGAAGAAAAGGTGGTGTACCATACATGACATTAGAATATGTCTTAAAGAAAAATGGAATTAATCCACAAAAAGACACCACCTTAGATGATAGCATTAAATTCGACTTAATGGCAGGGGCATTTGCTAGTGGAAATGCAGATTATGTTACACTTTTTGAGCCAACTGCCTCAATGACAGAACAACAAGGAAAGGGATATTTAGTAGCATCTGTGGGAGAAGCAGCAGGAGAAATTCCATACACAGCATATTTTGCGAAAAAAAGTTATATTCAAAACAATGAAGATACCATCCAAAAATTTACCAATGCTATCTATAAAGGTCAACAATGGGTAAAAGAACATAATAGTAAAGAAATAGCAGAAGTCATTCAAAACTTTTTCCCAGACACAGACATTGAAATGTTAGCAACAGCAATCCAAAGTTACCAAGACATCGATGCTTGGAATGATACACCAATTCTAAAAGAAGAAGCATTTAATCGTTTAGAAGAAGTTATGACAATGGCAGGAGAATTAAAAGAAAAAGTACCATATGAAACAATTGTGAACAATAAATATGCAGAAAAAGCTATAAAATAGTAAAGAGGGATTTAGGGACGCCCCTAAACTCCCTCTTATATTATTATATCAACACAAGAATAAAATTTTACATATAAATCACAAAAAAGTATTGACAAATGGAACTCATGATGTTATATTTACTTTTGAAAAGGAAGTGGTAAAATGGAGATTGATTTTAAAGTAATTGGACAAAGAATAAAAGAAGCAAGGAATTTAAAAGGATGGACACAAGAAAAACTATCCGAAGAAATTGATGTAACAACCGTGTATATTAGTAGAGTAGAAAGAGGAAGTGCACAACTTAATTTAAGAAGATTGGTACAAATTGCAGAAGCATTAAATAGTAGCATAGAATATTTTATTGTAGGAGCAATCCCATCATCTAAAAACTACTTAAATCGAGATTTATATGAAATTTTATTAAAATGTAGCCCAGCTAAACAACGTTTAATTTATAATATGGCAAAAATTGTAGCACATGCAGAATTTGTATAAGAAATTATCTTTACAAAAAGTCGAAAATAGTATAAACTTAAGGCTAGGTGATAATAAATGTATTTAAAAAGACTAGAATTACAAGGATTTAAATCTTTTGCAGATAAAACTATACTAGAATTCAGACCAGGAATAACAGGAGTTATTGGACCAAACGGATCTGGAAAAAGCAATATATCAGACAGTATTCGCTGGGTATTACGGAGAGCAAAGCATGAAATCATTAAGAGGAACCAAATCTCTAGATATCATATTTGCAGGAACACAAAATAGAAAGTCTCTAGGATTTGCAGAGGCTTCTTTAGTGTTTGACAATACAGACGGAGGATTGCCAATTGAATATACAGAAGTAACCATAACAAGAAAAATATATAGAAGTGGAGAAACAGGATATTTCATAAATAAAGTACCATGTCGATTAAAAGATGTATTAGAACTATTCATGGACACAGGAATTGGAAAAGATGGATACTCTATTATTGGACAAGGTAAAATCGATGAAATCTTAAGTAATAAATCAGAAGACAGAAGACACATTTTTGAAGAAGCAGCAGGAATTGTAAAATTTAGAACCAGAAAAGAAGAAAGTGAAAAAAAATTAGAAAGAACAAAATTAAACTTACTTCGTATCAATGACATTCTAGCAGAAATTGAAAGTAACATTGAACCATTAAAAAGCCAATCAGAAAAAGCAAAAAAATATTTAAACCTAAAAGAAGAATTAAAAAACATTGAGATAGGACTATTTTTATATAACTTAGAAAAATATAAAGAAAATTTAGAAGAAATCGTAAAAGATGAAGAAATTTACACTACGCAATGTGAAGAAGAAGAACAAAAACTAGAAAGAATAAAAAGCCTAAAAGAAGAATTAAAAACACAAGTAGAACAAATAACCAACCAAATTGAAGAAATGTCTAATATAGGATTTGCTAGTCAAAAAGAAATCGAAATGCTAAACTCAGACATCAATGTTGCTAATACTAGAATTCATAACAACCAAGAAAACAAAGAAAGATTTGAAAAAGAAATCGAAGAAGCTAAAACGAAAAAACAAGAGCTAGAAGAAGAAATGAAACAAAGAGAACAAAAGAAAATAAACTTAAAACAAAACAAAGAAAAATTTGAAAAAGAGTTAGCAGAAAAAGAAGAAGAATTAGAAAAACTAAGTCAAAAACTATCTAGTGAAGAATTAGAAATGGAAAAACACAAACAAAAGGTAGAAGAAAATACGGATAAAAAATATGAACTGCAAGCAGAAATCCATACCCAAGATATTAACTATGAAAATGACGAAAAAAGACAAAATCAAATTAAATCAGAAATTGCAAACTACATATCAGAATTAGATAGCACTAGACTTCAAAAAGACGAAATCGCCAAAGCTTTTTATGAAATTGATAGCAAAAGAAACAAAATTGTAAAATCAATGGAAGAAATTAATACCATAAGACAAGAGGCAGATAAAAAAATAAACCAATATCAATCCAACATAAATGCCTATCAAAGTGAAATGAGAATAAAGGACTCAAAATTAAAATTCCTAAAAGAAACAGAAAAAGAAAAAGAAGGATATATAAAAAGTGTAAAGTCCTTATTAAAAGACTGTGAAAATGTAAAAGAATTAGGAAAAGGAATGCATGGGGTATTAGCTAATATCATAGAAGTACCAGAAGCCTACCAAACAGCTATTGAAATGTGCTTAGGAGCAAGCTTACAAAACATTGTAACAGAGACAGAAACAGACGCCAAAAAATTAGTAGAACATCTAAGAAAAAACAACTTAGGAAGGGCATCTTTCTTGCCAGTTGCATCTGTTAAAGGAAAAAAATTAGATAAGATAAAAGGAAATGAAAAAGGGGTCATTGGTATTGCATCAGACTTAATTAAATTCCATAAAAAGTATGAACAAATTGTTATTAGTTTATTAGGAAGAACTGTAATTGTTGATAATATGGATACCGCTATCAAAGTTGCAAAACAAAATGGATATTCTTTCCGAATTATCACAATAGAAGGAGATGTAATCAACAGTTCAGGAAGTATTACAGGAGGTTCTGTTACCAAAAAAACAGTTAATATATTAGGAAGAGGAAGAGAAATTGAAAAATTAGAAAAAGAAATCCAAAACCTAAAAAACAAAATTGAGAAATTAGAAAAAGAGAAACAAGACTATGAAGAATCCATTCAAGATACTTTTGAAAATGCTACTAGCCTAGAAAAAGAATTACAAGAAATTGACATTACCTATGCAACAGAAAAACAAAAAGTAGTAGCGATTGACGAAAACATTGCTCGAATTGAAACACGTCTTAATAAATTAAAAGAAGAAAAAGAAAACTTAGACAAACAAAAACAAGAAGCAATGGAAAACAAAGAAAATCTTCAAAAACAAATACAAGAGTTAACAGAAGAAACGGAAAAACTAACAAAAATCATTACCGAATTTGCAGAATTAAATAAAGACAATCAAAAATATGTAGACGATTTAAATTATGACATCACAAATCTAAAAATTTCAGTATCTTCTTTTGATGAAAGCGAAAATTCGATTGAAGAAATACAAGAAAGAATCCAAACAGAAATAGAAAATGCAGATAAAAGCATAGAAAACAAGAAAAATCAAATGGAACAAATTACCCACGACAATTTCGAATTAGAACAATCGATAGAAGAAATCAAGGAAAAAATAGAAAAAATCAAACAAGAAGTACAAAATAGTGGAACTAAAATAGAAGAACTAAAACAAGAAAGAATTCAAAAAAATGAGAAATTATCTAAACAAGAAGAAGAAATCACAAATAAATTTAAAACAATAGAGGACCTAAAAGCACAAATTGTAAAAATAGATGTCAAGAAAAATAAACTTGAAGATGATATCAATTCAATCATCAATAAAATGTGGGAAGAATACGAGTTAACGCCAAACAATGTAGGAGAATACCAAAAACCAGAAAATGTAGCAGCTACCCAAAAAAGAGTAAATCATTTGAGAACACAAATTAGGGACTTAGGAAGTGTAAATGTAGACGCAATAGAAGAATATAAAACAATGAAAGAAAGATATGACTTTATGTGTGAGCAAAGAGTAGATTTAGAAGACACCATGAACAAGCTAAGAAAAATCATTACAGAAATGACAACTACAATGAAAGAACAATTCAAAAAGCAATTTGCCATCATAAACAAAAACTTCGAAGAAGTATTCAAAGAACTATTTGGCGGTGGAAATGCAACCTTAAAATTAGAAGACGAAGAAAACATTTTAGAATGTGG
Source organism: uncultured Clostridium sp. (assembly GCA_947426525.1). Classification (GTDB taxonomy): domain Bacteria; phylum Bacillota; class Clostridia; order TANB77; family CAG-508; genus CAG-269. Next base: position 23,666 of record CANEEJ010000012.1, read on the forward strand.
CGTAGCAATTGAAGTACAACCACCAGGAAAAAAACTACAAAATATGATGTTATTATCAGGAGGAGAAAAAGCATTCACAGCAATTGCCTTACTATTTGCCATCCTAAAAATAAATCCAGCACCATTCTGCGTATTAGACGAAATTGAAGCAGCACTAGACGATGTCAATGTCTATCGTTTTGCAGAATACCTAAAAAAATTCTCTAAAAGCACACAATTCTTAGTAATTACTCACAGAAAAGGAACCATGGAAGCAGCAGATACGGTTTATGGTGTAACCATGGAAGAAAACGGTATATCCAAATTACTATCCATGAAATTAGGGGGGAATTAGGGACGGTTCTTTTCCGACATTGATGTCGCTTTTGGGACACATCTTATGAAAAAAGACCTGTAACAAAATGTTACAGGCTTTTTTGCCTAAGGTTTTTGATGCTGAGCCAAACACAAGTGCATCGCTTCCAATGCCTGGGCGTCACTTTCGAAGTTAAATACAAAAGTATCACCCATAGTATCTTCTTTTGCTTTAGAGCAAGCACGTAATGTTTCTACATACTTGGGTAAATAGTTTTTCTGAAATTCTACCCGTCGTTCTAACGAAACATTATAATGTGGAAGAGAAAAACTTGAGAAATCTCCTTTAAGAATGATGGAAAGCATAAAAAGACCTCCTAAAATTTATTTACCAGATAAACTCTCTGGTAATAGATGTAATAGGAGTTGCACCTATTAGCATAATATATATATGCCCTATTTCTATTAACAGACATCTTAAAGAATATAAAATAATATTAACATAAAATTGAAGAAATGTCAAAAATTATACTAAAATACTCTTAAACAGACAAAGATGAATTATAATCATCAATTCCATCAAATAATTTTTCAACTGGAATTTCTAAAGCTTTACTAATTTTCCACAAAGTAAAGACACTAAGACCCTGACTAATTTTTTCGCTTTCTAAGTTGCCAATAAGAGCAATTGAAACATCTGCTAACTCGGCAAGCTTTTCTTGTGTCATTTTGCCCTTTTCTAAATCATACAATTTTCTATAATATTTAATATTTTTTCCAATTATTTTAAAGAGTTCAGATGATTGTAGATTTTCCATAAAAATACTCCTTTCCTAGGATACACTAGTATCATATTAATCTATAAGTTATTTTCTAATTTTCGACCTAAAAAGACAATAGAGTTAGGGTGATAATGTATCATTAATAATGATATATTAAAGTATAAATTAAAACCAAAGTAAACGAACTACTCCAATCAAAACCAGTAGAAAACCAGAAATGATAGACCAGATATTATCAGGCAAATGACTTAATGCATGTAATTTTTTTCCCAATAAGTTTCCAATACTTAAAAAAGCAAGTTGAAAAACAGAAATAAATAAAGGAAAAAGGAAAGAATTAATACCAAGAACACTGCCACAAGCACCAATACAAAAACAGTCTAAAGAAAGTGCAAATCCTAAAAATAGAGCTTCTTTATAATCAATAGAATTAGAAGCATCTAAGTCAGAAGAAGTTGGATTTTTAATAATTTTTATCGTAATACCTAAAAAATCAATAAAAAAGCTATAAATTTTTTCATCATAATCTTTCGGGCTTAGCAAAGGTGATAAGGTAGCAGGGGAATTACTTTTACGAAAAGCTTGAAAACAAATAAATACACCCATACCAATTAAAATCAGATTTCCAATTAATTTAGTAACAAAATCAGAAAAAATATGCTTAATCACATCACCGAACCAAACCGACAAAACAGAAATAGAAAAAGAAATAGCAAATAAAACTACTTTTCCGAATATCGAAATTTTTGTATTTTTAATACCATATGTAATTCCGATACCAAAAGAATCAATACTGCTAGAAAGTGCTAAAACTAGCGAGTTAATCAACATAAAAAAACACCTCCTAAAGTATAATATGTCGAAAAAAGAAAAATGCAATCAAATTTATTTTTCATTTTTTAGTCATAAAAAAGTACAAGCCACATAAACTGTAACAAACCAATTACAAAGGAGAGAAAAATATGTGGGAAACATTAAGAAAAGAAGAAGTCTTAAAAGAATTACAAACAGACATTAGGCATGGATTAAGCCAAGAAGAAACGAAACGAAGACAGCAAAAATATGGAAAGAACAAATTGAAAGACAAGCCCAAAGAAAGTATATTCATAAAATTTATGAAACAATTTAATGACTTTATGATTATCATTTTAATTTTAGCTTCCATCATTTCTGCTCTTGTTTCAAGCTTACAAGGAGAAAATGATTACATTGACTCTATTATCATCATAGCGATTGTTGTGCTAAATGCAATCATGGGAGTTGTGCAAGAAGCCAAAGCAGAAAAATCAATTGAAGCACTACAAGAAATGACACCACCAAAAGCAAAAGTAACAAGAGAAGGAATAACAAATGAAATAAAAGCAGAAGAGTTAGTTCCCGGAGATATCATTAGTTTAGAAGCAGGAAATTATGTGCCAGCAGATTGTAGAATTACCGAAAGTTTTAACTTAAAAATAGAAGAAGCTAGCTTAACAGGGGAAACCGAACCAGTACTAAAAGAAGCAGATAAGATTTGTAAACCCAATATTGCCATTCGGTGACATGAATAATATGGCATTTATGGCAAGTATCGTAGTAAATGGACACGGAAAAGCTATTGTAACAGAAACAGGAATGAATACAAAAGTTGGAAAAATAGCTAATATGATAATTGAAGACGAAGCACCAGAAACGCCAATTCAAAAGAAATTAGGACAAGTAGGAAAAATATTAGGAATCGTTTGTTTAGCTATCTGTTTCATCATTTTTGTCATAGGACTTATCAAAAATATTGACCCAATTGAAATGTTTATGACATCAGTAGGATTAGCAGTAGCAGCTATTCCAGAAGGATTACCAGCAATTGTAACTATCATGTTATCCATCGGCGTTACCAAAATGGCAAAGAAAAACAGTATCATTCGAAAATTACCAGCTGTTGAAACTCTAGGAAGTTCATCTGTTATTTGTTCTGATAAAACAGGGACATTAACGCAAAATAAAATGAAAGTAGTAGAAGTAAGTAGCATTGATATAAATTTTACAACCGAATTAGCTTGCATGTGTACAGACTGTGATATCTTATATCAAAATGGAAAAATAGAAGTAGTAGGAGAGCCAACCGAAGTAGCATTGGTCAATCAAGGAATAGACAGAAACAAAGATAAGAACGAATTATATCGAGCTATGCCAAGAATAAATGAAATACCATTTGACTCCAATCGAAAGATGATGACAACCATTCATAAAATAGGAAACAAATATAGAGTTATCACAAAAGGAGCACCAGATGTTCTATTAGAAAAATGTCAAAGACAAATAGCAGGAGGAATAGGAAAAACCAATAGCATTGACAAATATAAAATTCAAAAACAAAATGAAAAAATGGCTGAAAACGCATTAAGAGTAATAGCAATCGCTTATAAAGATTTAGACTTTTTGCCACAAAAGATAGATACCTACACCATAGAAAACAATTTAACATTTGTGCGGATTAGTAGGGATGATAGATCCTCCAAGAGAAGGCGTGAAGGAAGCAGTTAGAACTTGCAAAAAGGCAGGAATTAAAACGGTTATGATTACAGGAGACCATATCGCAACTGCAAAAGCAATAGCCAAAGAGTTACACATATTAGGAACAAACGATAAAGCAATAACAGGGCAAGAGTTAGACAAGATACCACAAAAAAAATTAGAAGAAAACATCAAAGAATATTCTGTATTTGCAAGAGTAACGCCAGAACATAAAGTAAGAATTGTAAAAGCCTGGCAAAAAACAGGAGCTGTAGTAGCCATGACAGGAGATGGCGTAAATGACAGTCCAGCTTTAAAAAATGCAGATATAGGAATTGCCATGGGGAAAAATGGAACAGATGTAGCTAAAAATGCGGCAGATATGATTTTAGCAGATGACAACTTCGTAACCATTGTAGAAGCCGTCAAACAAGGAAGAAACATCTATGATAATATCAAAAAAGCCATCCATTTCTTAATTGCTACCAACATAGGAGAAATTGTAACCATATTTATGGGACTAGTACTAGGATTAAAATCACCACTACTTGCCATTCAACTCTTATGGATTAATTTAGTAACAGACTCCTTACCAGCTATTGCAATTGGTTTAGAGCCAGCAGATAAAGAAATTATGAACCGAAAACCAGTATCAAGTCGAAAGGGAATTTTTGCTGATGGATTGTGGAATAAAATTGTAATAGAAGGAATTATGATTGGAATGTTGACATTAGTTGCTTTCAGCTTAGGAAATAAATTCTTTGGATTAGAAGTAGGAAGAACAATGGCATTTTTAACAATGGGATTACTAGAACTTGTCCACAGTTTCAACATAAAAAGTGAACAATCTATCTTTAAAATAGGAATTTTCGAGAATAAATTCTTAATAGGAAGTTTTATATTAGGAACCATCATACAAATTTCTGTTGTACTAATACCAACACTTGCAGAAATCTTTAAATTGGTCCCATTAAATCAAACACAATGGCTCATTACAATTGGAATTTCATTATTACCAATACCAATTATGGAATTACAAAAGAAATTAAATGAAACAAAATTTGGAAAAACAATTTACCAAGAAAAATATTGCCAATAGGGACGGTCCTTTTTGGCAATTATTTTCGAATAAATTCAATTATTTCTTCATCTGAAACATCGAGTGCTTTTACAATTTTTTTGAAGGTAGAAATTCTAGTATTTTCTTCGCTATGCTCAATTCTTTGTAATTGACGCCAACTGATTCCGATTTCTTCTGCTAGTTCTTCTTGGGATAGTTTATTTGCCAATCGATATTGTTTAATCATAATCTAACCTCCAACTACTATTTTTAATATTATAGAACAGCAGTAGTTAAAAAAGAATGACATTTTTGTCGTAAAAGTCAAAGAAAAAGAAAAGCATTAAAATTTGACATCCAAATCAAAAAAGAGTATAATCAAAGTATAGTAAAAATAAGGAAGTGATGCCTATGTTATACATAGATCCAATGATAATTAGTGCAAGAGGAAAAAATCAAAACAAAGTACACAAAATAAAAGGAACCTATAAAACCGTAGAAAGCAAAAATCAAAAAGAAGAAAACAAAAATGACCATGCACTAGAAACAAGAAAAACATATAAAACATTTCAACAAGAATTAAGAGAAAAAGCAAAACAAAGAAACAAACAAGAAGCCAAAAAAACACAATCAAGAACAGACACAATTACCATATCACAAGAAGGACGAAAATATATAGAAGAACATGATGGCAGATAAATAAATTTATAAAATAGAATTGTTAAAACAGCAATTCTATTTTTTATTGTATAGAAAAATCTTAATAAAAAAATAAGAAATAAAAAATTGACACTATTCCTCTAAAGCAATATAATAAATAGACAAAGAATGGTCATGTTGTGCCTGTCCCAGATTGCGACAAAATGTCGGGTTTGGTGCCTGTCCCAAAACACGACAAAAGCAAAACAAGGAGTGAAAAAAGAAACAAATGAAGCGGATTAACAACCCAAGAAATAGAAGAAAGAAAAAAAGCAGGAAAAGTTAATTATGATACAAGTGTACCAACAAAAAGTATCAAGAAAATAGTATATGACAATTTTTTTACCTTATTTAATATGATTAACCTAATTTTAGGAATTGCTATTTTTTTAGTAGGTTCGTATAAAAACATGTTGTTTTTAGGAATTATTATTCTTAATACAGCAATAAGTACAATACAAGAAATTCATTCTAAAAGAGTTGTAGATAAACTTTCTATCATGGCAAGTCACAAAGCAAAAGTAATTCGTGATGGAAAAAAGCAAGAGATTTCAATTTATGATTTAGTATTAGACGATGTAATTGAATTAAATACAGGAAATCAAATTGCAGCTGACAGTATTATAGTAGAGGGAAATGTTCAAGTAAATGAAGCTTTAATTACAGGAGAGCCAGATAGTATTTATAAAAAAGAAGGAGATAGAATTCTTTCAGGAAGTTATGTAGTAAGTGGAAGATGTATTGCCAAAGTAGAGCATATTGGAGAAGACAATTATACTGCTAAAATTTCAAGTGGAGCGAAATATGTTAAAAAAGTAAATTCAGAAATCATGCGTACTTTAAATAAGATTATAAAATTTCTAACCTTTGCTATTATCCCAATTGGAATAGGATTATTTTATACACAACTGCAAGTAGAAAATATTACTTTTCAAGAAGCAGTTGTAAAAAGTGTAGCAGGAATTATAGGTATGATACCAGAGGGACTGGTTCTTTTAACAAGTACTGTTCTAGCAGTAAGTGTGATAAGACTTTCAAAAGCAAAAGTTTTAGTACAAGAACTATATTGTATCGAAACTTTAGCGAGAGTAGACACTCTATGCTTAGATAAAACAGGAACTTTAACAGAAGGAAGTTTAGAAGTAAAAGATTTTGTACCAATTAATAAGAAAAAAGAAGAAATGAGTAATATATTAGCTAATATAGCAAGTGCATCAGAGGACGAAAATGCAACAATAGAAGCAATCAAGAAATATTTTACTAAAATAGAAAAAAAGTGGGAACCAATTCAAAAATTTGCTTTTTCTTCTCAAACAAAATGGTCAGGTGTCCAATTTCAAGAAGAGGGGACTTATATTATAGGAGCACCAGAATTTATTGTTAAAAATGAAGAAAACAAATATGCAAAAGATTATAGGGTATTAGCATTAGCCTATACAAAAGAAGACGTAACAAGCAGTGCATTACCACAAAATATGGAATTAATAGGATATGTATTAATTTTAGACAAAATTAGAAAAGAAGCTAAACAAACGCTAAAATATTTCGAAAAACAAGGAGTAGATATTAAAATTATTTCAGGAGACAATCCTGTTACGGTTTCAAAAATTGCTAAACAGGTCGGAATAAAAAAATATGAACAATACATTGATATGACCACCATAGAAAAAGAAGAGGAAATTGAAGAAGCAGTACAAAAATATACCATTTTTGGAAGAGTTTCACCAATGCAAAAAAAGCAATTAGTAGAAGCTTTGCAAAGGGCAGGTAAAACAGTAGCCATGACAGGAGATGGTGTAAATGATGTATTGGCTTTAAAAACAGCAGATTGTAGTATTGCTATGGCAAATGGAAGTGATGCTACAAAGTCAGTATCACAATTGATTTTATTAAATTCTAACTTTGCCTCTATGCCAAAAGTAGTAGCAGAAGGAAGAAGAACCATTAATAACATAGAACGTTCTGCTACACTATTTTTAGTAAAAACCATTTATTCTGGACTATTAGCAGTAATGTTTCTATTTATGGGCGAAGCCTATCCATTTGTACCAATACAAATGAGTTTGATTGGTACAGTTACAATTGGATTACCATCTTTCTTGCTAGCACTAGAACCAAATAAAGAAAGAATAAAAGGAGAATTTCTAAAAAACGTTATCAAAAGAGCGTTACCAGTGGGGTTATCTGTTATTTTGAATATATTTGTTTTAAGCCTACTAAATAAAAACAATATGATTACAGAAGAACAATACTCAAGCCTATGTGTAATTGGGACAGGAATTTGTGGTATTATATTACTATTTACTTTAGCAAAATCAAGAAAAAGTGAAAATAGTAAATTACCAGTATCAATTTTTCGATTATTGTTAGCAATTAGCATTACAATACTATTTATATTAGGCTTAACGGCTTTTAGTTGGTGGTTTAACATTGCACCACTTATGCCAATTATGAATAAGATAATTCAATTAATCATTCTTTCTATTGTTAATTTTGTTATATTAACAATGGTATTCAAGAAAATAATCAAATAAAAAAGCTTAAGATTTTTTAATCTTAAGCTTGCCTTTATGTAATACTTTTTATCTTCCGCCAGGTCCATCTTCATCTTCTCCAGGAGAGACAGGAAGATGAGCATCTTTGGTCCAATTTTCTTTTATTGTCTTAGCGGCTTTACGCATTTTTTCCTCTTTTGATGGTTTTGGAGTAGTTCCAATAATACTATCTAACACAGCAGGATTAATTTGTTGTTTACGTTTATATTTTCTAGCAAGATCTGCCTGTTCCATTAACTCACATAATGCTAAATCTAAAGTAGCTTCTTCTTGTATTTTCTTTTTCGTATGTTCCATAGCCATAAGTCCTTCTGGAGTAATCATATCACGCATAAATTTCTTATCTCTATTTCTAACAATAATTCGCATTTCTTTAGGTGAATGTGACTGAGAAGAATTTGCAAATTCTTGTATTTTTAGTTGCTCCATTCGTTCTTTTTCTTGTGAAATTCGAATCATTTGAGATTCTTCTTGTGTAATAGGTTCAATTCCCTCTCCAGTTATAATTCTTTGTTTTACTAATTTATGATATTGTCTTTTAATTCTAGCATTGTCCATGCTTAAAATAAAGTTGATAGATTTTTCGGCATTTGTAGCGGAGTTATTTGGTAAAGTATCGTATACACTGTGTATAGAATTACTAATAGAAGAATTAATAGGAGTTACTTTATTATAATATTTGGTATGAATTTGCTCTGGATTTTTATAATAATAAGTTAATAATTTTTGAACAATCAATCGGTTTCTTACAATATTTTCAGAGGTTAAAAGACCTTTTGTTCCATTATCTAAGAAAAAGATAAGATTTTCATAATTTTTTCTAAATTGTTTTAAATCCTTTAAAGCATCCATATGGTCATCTATTTTTCCTTTTTTTATAGCTTCACTTACCAAATTATTAACTACTTCAGCAATTCTTTCAGAAGAAGTTTTAGAAGCAAAATCAACATTTTTAAAAACATCTGGTTTAATAAATTTACCTAACTCATCAAAGTCCATATTTCGATATTCAATTTTATCAGTATGACGAATAACCTGAGCAATTAAGTCATTAGGACATTCTGGAACCCTAGTAGTGCTATGGGCTAAAATAGCAGTGATAATTCGTTTACTATCTATATTTTCTAAATTAATTTCTCCATTATGTAATAAATCATAAAAAGTTAAAGAACTCTGTTCATTATGTTCAAAGCTTAATGTAACATCATCACCAATATGGCCTTGTTCCAACTCATAATCCATACCAAAACACTTAATTCTTTTTTCAATGATACGATTAATTTGTTTTGTATCAGAAATTCCTTGCATAAAATGATTAATGGTTCGTTCTCCATCATGACCAAATGGTGTATGACCTAAGTCATGTGCTAAAGCAGTAATTTCTGTATACAATAATTCTTTTTTCTTATTTAAAAGAAAAATTTCTGATGTTTTTTGCTCTTCAGTAGCACAAGTATCATAAATTCCATTAACAATACATTGTGAAATTTTAGCAATATTTAAACTGTGCTCTAGACGAGAACGAATAGGTTCAAATTCTTTTTCCTCTCCTGCTTGCGTTTTTCCATACAAAAGCTTAAAAGGAGAAGATTGAATTAACAATTCTTTTACTTTTAATAATTCTTGTATTTCTATATTCAATTTATCAATGTTTTCCTCTAATGGGAGTGTCATATTTCCTTTTTGGATTACCATATAACATCACTTCCTTTTTTCCATCGTATAGGTTAATTATAGCATTTTCTGTAAATTTATGCAAGACACTTGCAAAATCAAAAAAAATGTGATAAAATTGCTATGCTCTACTTACAGAAAATGTAGGTTAAAAATCCAAAGGGAGGTGAAAATAATGAACCAATACGAAAGTATTATCATTGTTAATCCTAATTTAGA
>CANEEJ010000013.1 GCA_947426525.1 uncultured Clostridium sp.
TTAATATAAATATAGTAGAATGTAAATGAAATTAGTTGTGACAATCCAATACAAGTCATTTTGTTTTAATATAAATATAGTAGAATGTAAATACTATTGTAACAGGAATAGATTTCATTTCGTCATAAGTTTTAATATAAATATAGTAGAATGTAAATGTGGATATATTCTCCCGAAACTAGCTATAATGCTCTGCGTTTTAATATAAATATAGTAGAATGTAAATTATGATTGTGTATTCCATCCTAAAACGATACTTGCTATTTTAATATATATAAATTATATACTATATAATAAAGAAAATCAAGAGAGGTGTACAAATGGATAAACGAATTTTAAAAATTAGTTTTAACAAAGCTGGAAGTGGAAGTATTACAAAAAGATTAGCTATTCCTAGCAGGATAGCTTCTGACATGGGGATTACAAAAAATGATAGAGAAGTAGAACTAATTTATAATGACAATAAAAAAGAAATTACAATAAAAAAATTAAACCTTTATGAAAAAAATATTGATGTTAACGTTACGTCACGTTGTAATAGTATTAACAAAAGAGATAAGACTAGGTTATGCCTAAACATATCGTAAGCAATACTTAATCGAAATGTAAAAAAACATAACAACATCTAAGAAAGAAAAAATGAGTGGAGAAGCATAATATAAAAAACTATAAAATTGCAAAATTCGACATAAATTAATAAAAAACTATGTTATACTATTTCAGGTGATACAAATGATAATAGAAAAAGAATATAGAGGAATGGCATATACAACAAAAGAGCAGGAAGATGATTTGGGATATTCAGTTATACTTAAATATTATAGAGAAAAAAGACGTCTAATCGATAGAAGTGAAGTATATGCGATGAGTATCAAAATAAAAGTTTTCTATAAAGAAGATGAAAATTTTGTTGAAGAGTATGAAGAAAGTGCAATAATTTCTACTAATAAAGATATTGCCAATCAAATAATAGAAATTTTTAGAATAAATCAAGTATGTCCAGAAACTTTGCAAGAAATATATGAAGATTTAAATACAGAAAGAAGAAAAGAACTAGATTAGATGTACTAATCCATCCTTCATTTATTTCATCCATCCTATTATCTCCCAGCATTCTTTTGAACCAATTGTTCCAAATTTGGACTATTTAATAAAAAGACAAGCCCCAAACTTTAGAAAGAATGAGGCCAAAAGAAAATCTATAAAAAATAGACTTTTAGAAGTGATACTTCTCAAGAAACAACTCGCGAGCCAACTTAAGAGTTACAGCGCTCTCCATCAAATCCTGATCAACCAATTGAAAATCATAACCTTGCGTAACAAGCATACCAGCCCTAGCCTTAAGATCATCTAAAATTATTTTGTAGAAAACCCCTTCAGGTAGCCGAAATAATTGAGCAAGTTCGCAATGATGAGAACACTCCCAACAATTGTAATTACAAGAAGTTGTCAACAGCATAAAATAACACTCCCTTACAAAATTATAGTAAAGTAATTATAACATAAATTAACATAAAAAGCAAATAACAATCAAAATCCAATAATTTGATTATAAATATTCATAGCATAATTATCTGTCATACCAGAAATAAAAAACAAAATAGCCTGGTAAAAATCAGAGCTAGAAGAAGGTGAGAAAAGAACCTTATTCTTAAACTTCGAAGAAGCTCTATCAGGATAATCATAAAAGCTATATAAGAAATCTGAAAAATCTTTGTACAACTTTGGATAAAATTTTTCTAAACACTTAGCAGAAGAAAAAACATCCTTGCCATCAAAACAAGTCTTCAAAGTATTGTAGATTTCAGTCAAAACAAGCTCGAAATATCGATTAGAAGGCTTAATTCTATCCGAAAAATAAATATTTTTATAATTAAATTCTTTAACTTTATTAATTAAATGAAAAGCCTCATCTGAAAAACATAAGCCATTTTCAGGAGAAGAATTCTCACACAAATCATAAACTAAAAAGTTAATAATATTAGAATTATTCAATGTTTTATCTTTCATACTATCTTGCAATAAAGCATAAAGTTCATCCAAATGTTCGTCTAAAATACCAAGAGTAATCGCGTCTTGAATATCACGACCAATATAAGAAATTTTATCAGCTACTTTCACTACACAAGCTTCCCAAGTATAAGGAGCAAATTGATTTGGATGGATGTAAGAGCGTAAATCAATGAATTCATCTCTTGGTCTAATTCCATTTTCATCAATTTCACCACAATGAGAAATAATACCATCCCTTACTGCATAAGTAAGATTTAAGTTTTGTCTATTTTTTTCACTATCTTCCAATAATTCGATACAATCAACAAAATCCAAACCATTCTTTTCATGCCAGAAAGGCATTCCTAAATCATTTTTAGAAAGATTGGATAGAATTCTTTCACCAGCATGCCCAAAAGGACTATGCCCTAAATCATGACTAACAGCAATTGCTTTTGTTAATTCTGTATTAAGTCCCAAATAATTGGCAATCGAATAACTAATTGATTCAACATGTGTTACATGTTCAATTCTGGTACAAATGTGGTCATTTTCAGGAGAGAAAAATACTTGTGTTTTATGCTTAAGACGCCTATAACTATTGGAATGAATAATTCTAGTATAATCTCTTTCGAACTCACTTCGAATATCAGATTTTCGATGATATAAAGGCTCTTTTCTAGAAATAATATTTTCCAATTTAGGATTATCAATAGTAGCAGCATAATTTTTAAATAAATTTTTCATATTTTCACCTCAAATATACTATATAACAAAATGAAATAAAAGTACAATAGCTTTTAATTCTTTTTATAAAAAGTTAATGTATTTTTTCTTTATAATTATTTCACTGAATTGTAACTAAAATACTGAAACTTAAATTGAATAAAGGTTGCATTTTATAAATTAATTTAGTAAAATTTAAAAAGAGAATAGAAAGGAGAAAACAAAGAATGTTTAACTTAGTAAAAGACGAATTTGATGCAAACTCAGACGATATACTAGAAAGCATTAATAAAATGCTAGCCAATAAAAAAGAAGAAAAGAAAGAAGAGAATGAAGGAGAATAAAAATGGGAAAATTATTTGTAATAGATGGAACCGATGGAAGTGGAAAACAAACACAATTTGAAAAATTAAAAGAGAGGTTAATCAAAGATGGAATTGATTACAAAATAGTAAGCTTTCCAAATTATGATAGTCCAAGTTCATCTTTAGTTAAAATGTATTTATCGGGAGAATTTGGAAAAGATGCCAAAAAAATAAGTCCTTATATAGCATCTACCTTCTATGCAGCAGACCGATATGCGACCTTTCAAGTAGGGTACAAAGAATATTATGAAAATGGAGGCATTATATTAGCAGACCGCTATACAACTGCTAATATGGTACACCAAGCAGGAAAAATAGAAGATAAAGAAGAAAGAAAAAAATTCTTAGACTGGTTATGGGACTTTGAATTTAATTTATATGGATTACCAGTACCAACAGAAGTATTTTTCTTAAATATGCCAGTAGAAAAATCATTAGAACTAATTAAAAATAGAGAAAATAAATTTACACATGACACCAAAAAAGACATACATGAAAGTGATAAAAACCATTTAATTGATGCGTATCATGCAGCTTGTGATGTAGCAAAAGATTATAATTGGTATGAAGTACAATGTGTAAAAGAAGATAAAATTAGAACCATAGAAGATATCCATGAAGAAATATACGAAGAAATAAAAAAACACATATAAGCAAAAAATAAAGAAAAAAAGAGATAATTCAAGAAAAAATGAGAATAAGACTAAAAGAGAGAAACAAAATTGACCCGTAAAGGTAGAATTTGGCAAAAAACAACCCAAAAGAAATTTGGAATATTTAACCAAAAACTGTATAATATATATCGATGGTGCATTATTCTAGTCATACAAACTTTACGAGGGTGGGGCTAAAAATCCACTAAAGGGCACATCGTTGAAGTTTCTTGTTTATGCGCGAAATGCCAGTTTTGTGTGTATCCAGGGAGTAAAGAGATTAGGGAGATATGTAATGGCATACATAAGAAACCCTGGTTTCGCGGAGGCTTAGATAGCGTTCTAAATAGTAAATAAACAATAACAATTTAGTAAACAAAATTTAAGTGAAACCTATGTTGCGTGCCAAGACACAAAATACATAGAGTAGCCTGTCTTGAGTGAAAGTATTGGGATTATCTTAAAAGAAAATAAAATTTATTTCGGCCAAATCAATTTTATTTTTAGATTATGAAATTGCTTTTGCAAAAAAGACTAGTAAAGAAGAATTTGTATGTTAAGGAAAACTTCTAGAATGTTTGCTATGAAAAAATAGCTAGGAAAGTCTAGGGATTAAGGTACAGATTTAAGTGGCGATCTGGTGTCTATTAAATCTAATAGATATTCCCCTCAAACGGAAACGGCTCTAGCAGTAATGCTAAGCGGGAAATAGAGAAATTCAACCAGACCTAAACTGTAAAATTTACTTAGGCTTTTACCATCTAACAATCGAAAAGAAATGAGATAAGAGGGACAGGTCTTAAATGAGACGATTGGGGACAGGTCTTAAGTGTCTCATTTTTATATTTTTAGCAAAACTTATTTAGACAACAAAAAAATGAGACACTTAAGACCTGTCCCCAATCGTCTCATTTCTTTAAAAATAAAAAAGGAGAGAAAAAAATGAGTAATAAGCAAGAAAAAGAAGGGAAAGAAAACTCGAATATCAAATGGTTTATAGAAGTATTTATTATGACATTTATACTATCTATGATATTCTCATACATATCAGCAAATGGTGTATCACACCTAAATCTAATATCAGCCATATTAATATTAATACTTGTTATAGGAATTGGAATTTTCTTTGACATTATAGGGGTAGCAGTAACAGTTGCCAATGAACATGAATTTCATGCCAAAGCAACGAAAAAAGTAAAAGGATCAAAAGATTCTATCAAGCTTATTAGAAATGCACCCAAAGTAGCTAACATCTGTGCGGACGTAATTGGAGATATATGTGGTGTACTAAGTGGTGCGATTAGTGCTTTAATTGCTATGAAAATAACAGAACAATTTGACTTAAACTTTGACTTACAATTCTTATTAAGTGCTTTAGTAGCAGCCTTAACAGTAGGAGGAAAAGCCTTGGGAAAAGGGATTGCTAACAACAAATCAACAGCAATTGTACATGCAGTCGGAATTATTTTAAATAAATTTAGCAGGGATTAGAGGGACACCCCTAAAATGTATCAAAATTTAAAACCAGGGATAAAATAAAGAAGAGGTGATTTAGTGAAAGTATTAATTACAGGAGCGTCATCAGGAATTGGAAGAGATATGGCAAGAGTGCTTGCTAGTAAAGGCTATAATTTAGTATTAGTGGCTAGAAATGAAAAAGAATTAAAAAAGTTAGCACAAGAGCTAGAAGAAAAAAATCAAATTGAAGTAGAAATTATAGCAACGGATTTAGCAGGAGTAGAAAATTGTAAAGAAATCCACAGAAAAGTAAAAAATGTGGATATCTTAATCAATAATGCAGGATTTGGAGATTGTGGTAATTTTTCTAAAACATCTTTAGAAAAAGAAATTGACATGATTAATACGAATATAATAGCGTACCATACTTTAATGAAACTTTATTTAATTGATATGAAAGAAAGAGGAACTGGCAAGATATTAAATGTAGCTTCTATTGCAGGTTTTATGCCAGGACCGCTCATGTCTACTTATTATGCAACAAAGGCCTATATTGTAAGAATTTCAGAAGGAATACGAGAAGAATTAAAAAAAGAAAAGTCAAAAGTGCAGATTAGCATTTTATGCCCTGGACCAGTAGAGACTAATTTTAATAAAGTTGCTAATGTGAAGTTTCATTTAAGAGAAGCCAATAGTATGACAGTTGCCAAATATGCGATTAGAGAATTAGAAAAAGGAAAGTTTTATATTGTTCCTGGAATTGATGTGAAGTTTGCAAAATTAGGGGCTAAAGTAGTTCCTTCTTCTTGGATTAGTAAAATTACTTACAGAGTGCAAAAGAGAAAGATTGAAGAAAGAAAATCATAGGAAAGTTTGCAAAAATTATGTAAATATGGTATAATAAAAGTAGCTTTATAACAAAATTGTTTATATGGAGGTAGACACTATGAAAACTACAAAGGTAACGCGGTATGATAAGGACATGGTAAATGTTGACATCATCGATGGGAACCAACTCTTAACGCATATTATTTTAGCAAAGAATGGAGACTATCATTCTTCAGGGTTTGTACCAGTTAAGATAGATAAGGAAGGGAAACCTGTTTTTGATGAGAATGGTAACTTTGTACTTGAAGATGGTCTTTGGGAAATGGCAAAATTTGTTTGGTCCCATATTACCGAGTAGAGGAGGGCTTGTAAGCCCTTCTTTTTATCGTATTAACAAGTTTTTCTTGACAAATACAAACAAACATTCTATAATGACAATGGTGATACTATGGAAAAACAAATATTACACATAGACGTCAACAATGCCTTTCTAAGTTGGACAGCAGTAGAAATGTTAAAACAAGGAAGCAAAATTGACATTCGAGAAATACCAGCCATCATAGGAGGAGATGAAACCAAGAGGTCAGGAATTGTACTAGCCAAAAGCATGAAAGCGAAAGAATGTGGAATTCGAACAGCAGAAACCATATACCAAGCAAAAATAAAATGTCCAGGACTACAAATTTTCCAATCGAACTTTAAAATCTATCGAAAATATTCGGACGCCTTATACAATTTACTATTGCAATACACCGATAAAATAGAAAGATTTAGCATTGACGAATGCTTTTTAGATATGACTAATTATCTTATGAAAGATAATTTATTAAATAAAGCAAAAGAAATCAGCAAAAGAGTAAAAGAAGAATTAGGATTTACCGTAAACATAGGAGTAGCTAACAATAAATTACTAGCCAAAATGGCATCTGATTTTACAAAGCCAGACAAAATACACACACTATATCAAGAAGAAATACCAACTAAAATGTGGCCATTACCGATTTCAGAGCTATTCATGTTAGGAAAGAAAAGTGTACCAAAATTATATAATTTACAAATAAAAACAATTGGAGAATTAGCCAAAGCAGATAAAAATATGCTAGAAAAGAAATTTGGAAAACATGGAATTATGATGTGGGAATATGCTAATGGAATTGACAATTCAGAAGTAAAATACAAAAAGGAATTACCAAAAGGAATTGGAAATTCTATCACATTGCCGCAAAATATAACAGACATCAAAAAATTAGAAGAAATCGTATTAGCCTTAACTGAGCAAGTAACCTATCGACTAAGAAAATATAATTTATTAGCCAACACTGTAAATGTGCAACTAAGAACCAAAAACTTTGAGGACAAATCCCACCAAGGAAAAATGCTGCTAGCAACAGCATCAACCAAAGAAATCTACCAAAAAGCAAAAGAATTATTAGAGCAAATGTATCAAAAAGGAATGGCAATTAGACTAGTAGGAGTAAGAGTAGATAATCTAATCCAGAAAGAGGAACAACAAATTTCTCTGTTCAAAAATGAAGAAAATGAAAAACAAGAGAAACTGGACAAAGCAATTGATGCACTAAAAGAAAAATATGGATATAACACCATTACAAGAGCAGGGAAAATGCAAGTAGGAGACATCCTAAAATTAAAAGACATAGAATAATTTTGAATGATTTTGGGGACGGAGGAAAAAATCATGATAAATAAAAAAGAAACTTTAAAATATAAGAGTGAAACCATACCTTATGAAATAATTCGTTCTAAAATAAAGAACCTATATATCTATGTAAAAGAAGGAAAAATAACAGTAAAAGCCCCCATAAAAATGAACGACAAATTGATTCAAGAATTTGTAAATAAAAAAGCAAAATGGATTTATGATAGCTTAAAAAAAGAAAAAGAACATAACAAAATAGAAAAAGAAATTGGACTAGAAGACGTACAAAGATTAGGGGTAATAGTAGAAAATTACATAGAAAAATACACAAAGTTATTAAAACAAACACCTAATAAAGTAAGAATAAGAGATATTAAATATGCATGGGGAAGTTGTTCTAGCAATCGAAATATTACCATTAATCAAAAACTTGCCAATAAAAAGAAAGAAATTATTGAATATGTAGTGCTACATGAAATGTGTCATTTAAAATATATGAATCACTCAAAAGATTTTTGGAATTTACTTGAAAGCCATATGCCAGAATATAAGAAATACAGAAAAATTTTAAAAGAGTAGATTTATAATTATTTAAGTTTCGACTTTTTACAAGTGGAGGCTATAATATATAATTTTTTACACTTTGTGTGTCGCAACTAACCAAAATAGAAAAGAGAGGTCAGTTGCTCCAATCGCACTCTCTTCGTTCGTTTGGTCGCTTACGCAGTGTTTCAAAATTATATATTATAGCCTCCACTTGTAAAAAGTCAAAACTAGAATTATATTTTTACTTGCTAAGTAAAGGAAAGTAGTTTATAATAAAGGAAACACCAATTAGGAGAGAAAGAAAATGTGGGAAAGAAAAGAGTTAAAAAGTAAAGCCAAAAAAGTTGTCTATAAAAATTATTGGACAGCTATTGTAGTATGCTTTTTAATTGCTCTATTTACAGGAGAATTTGGCACTTCAACAGTAGGAATATGGCAAACAGAAGATTCAATGGACCCTAATTTTGTTATACATCAAGTAGAAGAAAAGACAAATAGCACAGAATTGGAAATAGATTCGTTTTTTACAGAAAGAAACATCAAACAAACACTAAATGAAACACAAATCAAAATAATGGAAGCAATAGAAGCTAATTTAAATAGTGCAACCAAATCACAAAAATATATTTTCAAAATATGGGATGGCATTACATCATTTAATAACAACTATCCAATCTTAGGAATTATACTATATATAGTAGCCATACTCTCATTTGCTTTTACAGTATTTGTAGCAGATCCATTAATTGTTGGAGGAAAAAGATATTTTCTAAAGGCAAGAGAAGGAAATAATACTAAAGTAGGAGTGATAGGAGAAATTTTTCAAAAAAAACATTGGTTAAATGTAGCAATTACAATGTTCTTAAGAAATATATATAATGCCTTGTGGTATTTAACCATTATAGGAGGTATTATAAAAACTTATGAATATAGAATGATACCCTATATTCTAGCAGAAAATCCTACCATAAAAAGAAAAGAAGCTTTTATACTTTCAAAAAAGATGATGAAAGGAAACAAATGGAAAACATTTATCTTAGATATGTCATTTTTTGGATGGAATTTTCTATCTGTTTTAACATTTGGACTATTAAGCATTTTATATGTCAATCCATACAATGCAGCAACTAATGCAGAATTATATATAAAATTAAAAGAGGGATTAGAGGAGATTAAATAAATCCCTCTTTTAAATTGCCAAAAAGCACCGTCCCTCTTGACAAAAACACGAAAAAAGATGAGAAATATCAAATTTTGTAAAAATACACAAAAATAAGGCGAAACTTGCGATGAAAAGTTCTTGAAATATACTGAAAAACGTAGTATTATGAGAAACGTGATTACGAAAGAAAGGGGATAAAAATGAGAACGTTTTTCAGCAGTACATTTATTAAAAAAGAAACTTTAAAGGAAGCAGGAATTGAACATCCTATTAAATTAGAATATTATAAAATCATTAATGAAGATGAAATGATAAAGCAGGAGAAAGCCAAATTTGGAATCAATATTGTAAAAACAGAGTATCAAAAAGACGAGATAAAAGTAGAAAACGAAAAAATACAATACTTATCAAATGATGAAAAGAAAGTAGAAGAAATTCTAAACCTATTAAAAGAAAATGAAGTGACACCAATAGGTGTAAGTGATGTTTTAAATGATGTTTCCCAAAAAATGATATTGTTATAAAATAAAATTTTACATGAAAAAGCTTGCAAATTAAGGAAAATTGGGCTAGAATACTTAAGAAAGCAAAAATAAGGAGGATTACATGGCAGATAAATTAGTAATAGTGGAATCACCAGCAAAAGCGAATACGATAAAGAAATTCCTAGGAGGAAGTACAAAAGTAATAGCATCCATGGGACATATCAGAGACCTACCAAAATCAAAAATGGGAATCGATATTGAACACGATTTTGAGCCAGAATATATCAATATTAGAGGAAAAGGAGATTTAATCAAATCCTTAAAAAAAGAAGCGAAACAAGCAAAAAAAATATACATTGCAACTGACCCTGACCGTGAAGGAGAAGCAATTGCATGGCATTTAGCTACTATTTTACAAGATGAAAAAAGTAAAATAACAAGAGTAACCTTTAATGAAATAACAAAAGGAGCGGTTCAAAAAGCCATCAAAGAGCCAAGAGATATCGATGTCAATTTGGTAGATGCACAACAAGCAAGACGTGTATTAGATAGAATTGTAGGATATAAAATGAGCCCAGTTCTTTGGAAAAAAGTAAAAAGAGGATTATCAGCAGGAAGAGTACAATCAGTTGCAGTTAAACTAATCGTAGACAGAGAAGAAGAAATCGAAAACTTTAAGCCAGAAGAATACTGGAATTTATATGCTAATTTACAAGATAAAGAAAGCAAGAAAACATTTGATGCAAGATTTCATGGAAAAGATGGCAAAAAACAAGAAGTTCATTCAGAAGCAGAAATGAACCAAATCTTAAAAGAATTGGACAAAGCAAAATATATAGTACAAGAAATAAAAAGAGGAGAAAAGAAGAGGAATCCTGCTCCACCATTTACAACCAGTACCATGCAACAAGAAGCATCTAGGAAGTTAGGATTTACATTAAAGAAAACAATGTCTATTGCCCAAGGATTATATGAAGGTGTTAAAATGCCAGAAAAAGGCACAGTTGGTTTAATCACTTATATGAGAACAGACTCAACTAGAATCTCAGAAGAAGCAAGAGCAGCGGCTAAAGAACATATTGTAGCGACTTATGGAGAAAAATATTATGAAAATAGATATTATAAAACGAACAAAGAAGCACAAGATGCGCATGAGGGTATTAGACCTACCTATGCAGACTTAGAGCCAGAGACTATTAAAGACTATTTAACAAAGGACCAATATAAATTATATAAGCTAATCTATAACCGATTTATGGCAAGCCAAATGGCAACAGCTATTTATGACACAATGGCAGTTGCAATCGATGCAAATGGATATACTTTTAAAGCAAATGGACAAATAATTAAATTTAAAGGATTTATGACATTATATGTAGAAGGAACAGACCAAAAAGAACAAGAAGCAGAAGGAATGTTGCCAGATTTACAAGAAAAACAAGAATTAAAATTAAATAAACTAAATCCAAAACAAAGTTTCACAGAACCACCACCAAGATATACAGAAGCAAGCTTAGTAAAAGCATTAGAAGAAAAAGACATTGGAAGACCAAGTACTTATTCACCAACAATCACAACAATTTTAGATAGAAGGTACATTGAAAAAATACAAAAACAATTAGCACCTACTGAATTAGGTAGAATTGTGAACAAACTACTAACTGAAAACTTCACCGATGTTATTAATGTAGAATTTACAGCTAAAATAGAGAACGAGTTTGACGAGATAGCAATGGGAAAAGAAGAATGGAAAAAAATGATTCGTGAGTTCTATGGACCATTTGAAAAAGAAATCGAGAAGGTTGAAAAAGAATTAGAACATGTAGAGTTAGTAGATGAAGTATCAGATGTACAATGTGAAAAATGTGGTAGAATGATGGTATATAAATATGGAAGATATGGAAAATTTCTAGCTTGTCCAGGCTATCCAGAATGTAAAAATGCAAAACCAATCATCGAAAAAATTGATGTACCATGTCCAAAATGTGGGGCAACGGTACAAGTTAGAAAAACCAAAAGAAAAAGAAATTATTACATATGTGAAAACAATCCAGGTTCTTGCGATTATATTTCTTGGAATAAGCCAAAAGAAGGAGAGAAATGGAACCCAGAAGAAGCAGAAGAAATTAAAAAAGAAACTGCAAAAGCAAATAGAAAAACTGCAAAAAAGTCTACTAAAAAAACAACCAAGAAGAAAAAATAAAAGTAAAAAGAGAAGAGGTAATCAAAAATTTAAAGGGATTACCTCTTTTTTCTTGACAATAGCTGATAAATTTGGTATGATAAATACTGCATTTAGGAATATTTTTAGTAAAATAAGAATAGACTTAAATTAGAGAAGATGCAGGTATAGTTTAGTGGTAAAACGTAACCTTGCCAAGGTTAAGTTACGGGTCCGATTCCCGTTACCTGCTCCACATGTATGCACCACCTATTTTTTAAGAATAGGGGGATTAAACGGCGATATAGCCAAGTTGCTGTGGCTGTTCGAACAAAGTGAGTTACAGCCTCAGTATCTGGTAGCATTGTCGAAAAACTAAAACGGCGATATAGCCAAGTGGTAAGGCACGAGTCTGCAAAACTCTGATCCCCGGTTCGAATCCGGGTGTCGCCTCCATAGAAAAAAGCGAAGAAATGTTGATATATCAATGTTTTCTCGCTTTTTTGTGTGTTTTTATATTGGAAATAAGAATGTAGTATTTTCAAGGATTTCAGAGATTAGAAAATTAAAAATTCAGACTAGATGTTATAAAATTGTTATAAAAAACAAATTGCATATGTAAAAAAATGTTATAAAATTATTTCTTTTCTAACATTACATTGTATTCATAGTCAAAAGCTTTCTCTAATTTTTTAAATTGGTTTCCACTTATTTCTTCATTTATTAGTTCTATTATTTCCATACCTATATGAGTAAATCTATAAAAATTAGCATATTTAGTAAGATTTAAATGTCCCTTCTTTTCGGGCTTTCTAATAAACTTTATTATTTCATTTTCTAAGTCAAATGAAATTTCATCTTGCAATGTAGTAATTTCTCTTTTCATTATACCAAAGTCCTCAAGCTTTATAATTTCATCATATTTTATATCTATTCCTTCTAAATATTCATTTTTTATACAAATAATACCTATGGCTTCAAAATTTCTTATGCCATAATTACATTCTTTTAATATCTTTCTTATCAAGTTAATTTCATTATTTGAAATTTCAGATATTGTATTTAAAAGTTTAAATGAATTATTAGAATTTTGTTTACACTCATTAGCCAATATTTTAGCCCATACATATTGTAAATCTTCATTACTTACATTCTTACAAAGCTCAAAAAATCTTAATACCCAATCATTATCTAATTTTTCAGGGTTATCTCCTTTTTCTAACAATGAGATAGCTTTATCCACTATTTGAGTTTTATTTTTATGTTCTCTTTTTATTTTTCTAAAATTACTTATTATCACTGCCCTATCTATTGGATTTATATCTTCTCTTTTAGAAATTTCTTCAATTATATTTTTATATCCTTCCTTTTTAGCTGTTGCAGTAGAAAAAATCCATCCAGTCGCTTTTTCTATTTTATCTAGTAATACAATTCCTAAATCACTAATTGGTTTTAATACATCACCACTTATTAAGCTCTCCATTATTAATCTCCTTTTTGTAGTACATTATATAATAAGATTAAAAAAATGTAAAATAGCAAGCTAAATAGAATAAATTAAGATTAAATTATTTAGTTTGTTTGCTTGTATTTTATAAAAATATAGTGTATAGTAAATAACGATAGAGATGAGATAAAAGTAGATGTTGGTGTTACCTTTAGTCCTCAACTTTAGTTGGGAGATTGGAGGTGGTGTTTATATGTTAGAGTTTTTAATGTTCTTAATAATAGGATTTATGATTTCAATAACAATAAACGTTGCCTTATTAAGTGTTATATACATAATACTATCTAATAGGGAACAATAAAAAATACACCACATACGCTTTCGCAGAGCTAGTGGTGTAATTCAATTATATTGGGTAACACAACATTATCTGTGTTCTCATTTTCTATCTCTATTATACACAGAATCTTAATTTTTGTCAAATGCAATTTTGAAAAACGTTTTATTGTGTGTTGTATAAAATTACACTATATTATATAAAATTAAATCAAATGTTATAAAATTGTTATAAAAAATGGATAATAAATTTTCAAAGCTAGTTATGGAGCTAGTTTTGAGGTTAGTCTTGTAGACTGTCGCCTCCAAGGAAAAGACGAGAAAATGTTGAAATATCAATATTTTCTCGCTTTTTATATGTTTTTGTACTAAAATAAATATGAAACTAAAAAAGTGCCGATGCATGTGCATCGGCACGGGGCAAAAGAAATCGTTATATTCCCCTACTTATAGGACTCTGTACTTTTGTCGCATCTGTATGTCCTGTGGTTTTTGGAAGTTTACGTTTTCTTCTCTCTGAAAGTAGTGAGTGAGTTTGGCCTGCAGGAATTATTTCCTTGTTTTCTTTTGGTACGTAGTTTGCTTTCATATAGCTCCTCCTTTAACTTACAGTTGATAGTTACAATTTATATAAAAGTATAATAACATATATTTCATAAAAAATTAATCAAAAAGAGATTTGTTTTCATATTATAAAGGTATATCTACACAAAATAAATATACCTTTATTTAATCTTTTGTTAACAGTTAGCCTAATAAAGTTTCAAAGTATCTTCAATTACATAAGAAACAGGCAAAACATTATCATTATCTGTTTCAACATGAAAATCAGTTTGATTATCTTCATTTTTAAAGACAGAAACAGTCACAGTTCCTAATTTTTTCAAAGCAATCCCTCCTTTTGCGCAATATTTCAACAATATAACACGGAAGAAGTAAGAAACATGTCAAAATATCACGAAACAACAAAAATATGATATAAAAAAAGACTTAGAATTTATCTAAATCTCTTTAAAAAATCGATATTCATTACCAGAAGTATTCTTACCCTTAAACACATAACCATTGTAAATACCACCATTACTATCATCTAAACCAACATCTAACTTCATATTATAAACGAACTTTTGATTTAAATTATTTACAATATGGATTTTAAAAGTCAAAGTATAATTGATATCTTCTAAACTAACATTAGCTTCTTTTAGAACCTTTCCATTAAAAGAGATAGTATTAGCATCTTTAGAAACAGCATAATTTGTCAAAATATCTTGGTTCATATAGCCTAAAGAAATAGGGTTAGAGCAATCTGTGTAAAAAGTAGGCTTTGAATAATCATTATTTTCATTTTCTGAATTAGTATTAACAATATTAAAATCAATTCGGTTATTTTCAGGAGCCTCAATTGACTTATATTTACCAAAATCCAAAGGATTTTTATAATTCAAAATTTTAGTTCCTTTATCAGCAGAAGAAGTAGCAACAATATTATCAATATACAATTCTTTAATTGTATTTTCATTTGTTAATTCAGAAACAGTGCTAATATTATCAATATAGATAGAAATATCTGTATATTGGCAAATACTCAAATCTTGTAAAGATTGTTCTTCTGAATGGTCAATTGCATTGGCACTACTATAAAGCAATATTTTTTGTATATTGAAAATAGAATTTTCATTTTCATCAGAAATTGCTATCATTTCATTTGCAAAAGAATTTCTAGCCATTACAACAGAAAATACTAAATTGTAATAAAGAAGAAATACAACAAAGGAAACAATAATTAATATAGTAAATACTAATCTTTCATTTTTAATTTTAAACTTTTTCATATTAGCCTCCTATCTTATTGAAGTCTATTATATAACATTTCCATATATTTAAATACTTTTGCATGCCATTCTTTATCACTTGCATACCTAGTATTAACACCTTTTAAAGTTGGTCCATTATAGTACCAAGCAGCAGCTGTTTCACCATCATAAATTTTAGTACCAGATGGATTTAGATAATATTTAACTAAAGATTTGGCAACTGTTTCAATTCCTTCTGAATAATCAGCGAAATCAAAAGATGATTCATAAGGTGTTGCATCATAAGAGCCATACCCAAATAAATTTTTCTTTTCGCTAGCAATTTGAGAAGTTCCCCAACCACTTTCGTGAATAGCAATAGATGCTAAGAAAATACCATTGATATTATATTTCTTTTCTGCGTTATAAAAAGCAGTATAATTATCTTGGAATATCTTATTCGTATCATTTGGAATACCTGTAAATATTTTCTTGTAATCATTTAATGTTAAGCCACTGGTTCGATTTAATTCAAGATCGATATTGACTTTAATTAAAATTCTTTGTACTCTATTTTTTTCTATAATATTTGGTGTTGTATAAGAAGAAGTCAAATTAGAAGTTTTGATATATCCTTCCATACCATCAAAAGAAACTTTACACCACTCTTCGCTTGTTAAATCTAGCAATTTAACATCTAAACTCTTTTTAATTTCTGCTACATCTTCACTAGAATCTTCTGCTTCTTTTTTCAAATTACCATTATTAACAAGATACATAACATCACCAAGATGAACCTTATGCTTTGCCAAAAATTCAGAAGTACCAATATCGATTATCTTAGGAATAGGCTCAACTAGTTTTTCTCTTTTTAAAATGATTTCTTCTACAAAATTACCATTTTCATAAGTTTTAACAGCTGTTATATTATCCTTTCCTAAAACACCCTCTTGTTTTATTACTTCTTCACTCTTTGGAAGGGTAGGGGTATTGTTATATTCTGTAATAAATTCAACTTCACGTTCTTCTGTAACTTGTTCTTTTACTCTGTCCATATCAGCATTCTCAGAAATAATGCTTTGAATATTTAGACGATGACGATTTAATTCATATTCTGAGATTTCACTCATATTTTCTTCTTTTGCATAACTTTGGGTAAAAGAAGTGTTCTTTGGGAAGAAAACTGCTAATCCAACAATTAAAATACCACATCCTATTATAATATGAGAAAGTTTTAAATCAGAATTTTTATAAGGATGATTAGTATGATTAACATGAAAAGGAAAAGCAAAACTTTTTCTTGCTTTTGTTTTTCTTTTAGCGTTTACAGCTTGTGATTGCTGAATTTCTTGCAATTCTCTAAATACATCAGATAAGTTTCTGTTATCATGATTATCTAACATAATTTTTCACTCTTTCTTTCCTTAAAATAATACACATTTATTATACAATAATAGTAAAAACTTGTCCACAAAAATACAGAAAAAAATACTTGCAAAATTTGTAAAATAGTATATAATATAGCTAACTAAAAGGAAAAGAGGTGTAACATGCAAAAGGTAGAAGAAAGTATACGGCTATGAATTTAAGGATAAAGACTTATTAAAAAAAGCATTCACCCATACATCCTATGCCTATGAGAATAAAGTAGAGAGTAATGAAAAATTAGAATTTTTGGGAGATAGCATACTAGAATTTATATCAAGTAAATATCTATATAACAATTATCCAGAATTAAAAGAAGGAGAAATGACTAAAGTTAGAGCAACCGTTGTATGTGAAAAAAGCTTACACAAAGTAGCTAAATTGCATAATTTTAGTGATTTCTTGTATCTTGGAAAATCAGAAAGAAAAACAGGAGGACAAAACAGGCCAGCTATTTTAGCAGATAGTGTGGAAGCTGTAATTGCAGCTATTTATTTAGATGGAGGAATAGAACAGGCAGAGAAATTTATTGTAGAAAGCTTAAAAGAAGAAATTAAAATAGCGACAAAACATGTAGGAGATAGAGACTATAAAACGGTATTACAAGAAAAGTTACAAGAACATGGTGATGTAAAAATAGAATACGAGATAACAAAAGAAGAGGGACCAGACCATAATAAAAAATTTGAAGCACAAGTAAGTTGTGAAGGAAAGATTTTAGCAAAAGGAAAGGGGAAAAGTAAAAAAGAAGCACAAATGAATGCGGCTAAAAAAGCATTAGAAAATTTAAAATAGAAAAGAGGTAAATCTATGAAAAAACAATACATAATACCAATATTTGTACCACATTTGGGATGCCCAAATGATTGCATTTTTTGCAATCAAAAATCAATTAGTGGGCAAAAAAAGAATATGACAAAAGAAGAAGCCAAAAAGATAATAGATGATTACCTAGAAAAGATAAAAAACGAAGATGCTCAAATTGAAATTGCTTTCTATGGAGGAAGTTTTACAGCAATTGAAACAAAATTACAAGAAGAATTACTAGAAACTGCCTATCAATATATAGAAGAAGGAAAAGTTGAATCCATTCGAATTTCTACTAGACCAGATTGTATTGATAAAGAAACCTTAAAAAGACTAAAAAAATACAAAGTAAAAACGATTGAATTAGGTGTCCAATCTGCAAATGATTATATTCTAAAAAGAAGTAACCGTGGACATAGTTTTGAAGAAGTAAAAAAAGCATCTAAAATGATTCGTTGGAATGGATTTAAGTTAGGACATCAAATGATGGTGGGCTTACTAGAAAGTACGAGAATTGATGAAATCAACACAGCAAAAGCTTTAATTAAATTAAAACCTAAAATGGTAAGAATTTATCCTGTTTTAGTCGTAAAAAATACGAAATTAGAAAAGGAATATGAGGAAGGAAAATACGAACCTTTGCCATTGGTACAAGCAGTAGAAGTTTGCAAAGAACTAGTAAGAATGTTTGCTGATAAAAACATCGAAATTATTCGAGTAGGTTTGCAAAATACAGAAGAAATAACAGACCCAGAAAACAAACAAAGCGAAGTAGTGGCAGGACCCTATCATCCAGCCTTTAGACAATTAGTAGAATCTGCTTTATGGTATGATGCGATTGTAGGAAAAATAAAAAAATTAAATGTAAAAGTAAAAGAAGTAGAAGTTACGGTAAATCCAATTGATAGCAATAATGTAATAGGACACAAAAAAGAAAATGTAATGAAATTAAAAGATACCTATGATGTTGACTTAATTTTAAAACAAGACGAGGCTATCAAACAAGGAAAATCCAAAATAGAAATTACAAAAACTTATAATGATTTTCTAGAAGAATAAAAGAGTATAAAATCACCAATATATGCAAACAATGCTATAAAGGTGATTTTTTATGAATATCAAAAAAATAACAATGGAAATAATGGGAACCATAATAGGAGCTTTTATCATAGCAATAGGAGTATCCTTGTTCTTATTGCCCAATCAGTTATCATCTGGTGGAATATCAGGTATAGCAACCATAACTTACTATTTATTAAACATACCAATGGGAACCATGATACTAATAATCAATGTACCATTATTTCTAATAGCAATTTACAAAATCGGAAAAAAATTTTTTCTGAAGTCTATGATTGGAACAATAGCATTATCTGTATTTATTGACTTTTTAGACCATCTAAAACCATTAACAGAAGATAGATTTTTAGCTTGCATTTATGGAGGTATTATTATTGGACTGCGGAACTGCTCTTATTTTGAAAGTCAATTCGTCCACAGGAGGAACAGATTTAATTAGCTATATTGCCAAAGAATATCGACCAACGATTAGTATGAGCCGAGTTATTATTATGATAGATGCTATTATTGTAACATTAAATGTATTTTTCTTTCGAGAGATAGAAGTAGGATTATATTCTGCGATTGCAATTTATTTAATGGGAAAAATGATAGATATTCTATTTGAAGGAATCTATTTTACCAAATTATTATTAATTGTATCAGACAAAAATGAGGAAATTGCAGAAAAGATAGGAGAAAAGATAAAAAGAGGAACGACAGGACTTTTCGGAAAAGGAATGTACACCAATGAAGAAAAATTAGTATTAATGTGTGCAGCTTCCAGAGGCGATATTGCTAAAATAAAGATGATAGCAAGACAAATAGACCCAAAAAGTTTTATTGTAATTACAAATTCAAGAGAAGTAGTAGGGTTAGGATTTAAAAAAACGTGAAATTGCATTGTTACCAAAAAATGTATTTTGCTTAAGCATTGTGAAATCAAAGAGAAAATGTTATAATCTTAGTAGAAATCAATAAAAGGAGAAACATGTGGAAGAACAAAAAATAGAACTAAAAAATATAAATTCATTTGAATTAAAAGACATTTTTGACTGTGGACAATGTTTTCGATGGAATAGGCAAGAAGATGGAAGTTATACAGGAATTGTAGGAAAAAATGTATTAAACATCAAAAAAGAAAATGGAAATATTATAATAGAGGGAATAGGGAAAGACAACTTTTCAAAAATAGTAGAAGAATATTTTGATTTAAAAAGAGATTATAATCAAATAAAAAAAGAATTAGCTCAAATCGATTCCAATATGAAAAATAGCATACAATATGGGCAAGGAATTCGATTATTAAATCAAGATTTATGGGAAACAATTATTTCTTTTATCATTTCGGCGAATAACAACATTCCAAGAATTAAAGGAATTATTGAAAGACTGTCTCAAAAATATGGAGATAAAATAACTTGGAACGAAAAAGATTATTATACTTTTCCAACACCAGAACAATTAAAGAATGTCACAGTCCAAGAGTATAGAGAATTAGGACTAGGATTTCGAGACAAAAGAGTTTATGAAACAACACAAATGATACTAAAAAAACAAGTGGATTTAGAAAAAATGAGACAAAATTCCAATACATTTGAAATAAAAGAAGAACTACTAAAATTATCAGGAGTGGGAGTAAAAGTAGCAGATTGTATTTTACTATTTTCTGATTTGAAAAGACTGGAAGTTTTTCCTGTAGATGTTTGGGTAAGAAGAGTTATGAATGAGTTATATATTAAAAATTCAGATGAAACCAAGGTAACTACAAAGCAAATTGAAAAAATTGCAAAAGAAAAGTTTGGAGATTTAGCTGGATTAGCACAGCAATATCTGTATTATTGGAAACGAGAAGGATAACCTGCTCTTGCCAAAAGTCGAAATTTAGAAAAAGATAACTATTGACTAAAAATAACAATATAGTATAATAAAATAAGAAAAAAGAAAAGGGGAAAACAAAGGATGAAAAAACGAAACAAAATTATAATTAGTATGATATTTGCCATAATCGTACTATTTATGGGAGTAAAAAGCGTACAAGCAGACAGTTACCGTGTAGAAAATATGGATATACAGGCAACAGTTGAACCAAATGGTTCTGTTAACATTACACAAGAAATGACCTATCGATTTAGTGGACACTACAATGGAATTTTTATTAAAGTTCCCTATAATCTAGAAGACGAAGAACGAAAAGAAGCTGTTTCTAAAAGCTTACTAGAAGACAGATTTTATAATGGAAACAAAGTAATAATAAACAGTGTTTCACAAATAGTAGAAGGAAAAGAAATATCATTCAAACAAGTAGAAAGTGCTAAAAAAGGAAATACAAATGTATATACAACAAGTGGATATTTAGGACTACAACAAGTAATGGTGTATTCACCTTCTACCAATACAGCCAAAACATTTAAAATAGACTATACCATAGAAAATTTATGTGTAAAACATGACGATATAGGAGAATTATATTATAACTTTATTGGAGGAGCATGGGAAACAATCATCGAAAAGTTAAACATTGATATTTATTTGCCACAAAACCAAAGTAAAATAGAAGTATGGGGACATGGACCATATAATGGAAAATCAAAAATTGTTAACAATACGCATGCTAACTTTAAAGTAGAAAATGTAAAGCCAGGGCAATATGTAGCAGCAAGAGTTTTATTTGATCATAACAACATTCCTAATTCTACTAAATTATCTCACTTAGTAGCTAGAGAATTAGTACATAAAGATGAAAATGCTATTATAGAAAACAAAGAAGAAAAAAATTCTTTTACTTGGAAAATTATTATCTTTACAATTTGTCTATTCATTTATTGGATTATCTTAATGCTAATTTATGAAAAAGACAAAAAATATACAATAACCAATCTAGATGAAGAAGAATTATTTGAAAAATACAATCCGATGCTTGCTGGCTGTATTCAAGGAAGTAGAAACATTTTAGCCAGAGATATCATAGCTATTATTTTAGAACTAATAAATAAAAAGAACATAAATCTTGAAATTAAAAATCAATTAATGCAAAAAGACAGTTATGCTTACATTATTACTAAAAATAAAGAAAAAGAAGAGAAAATGGACAGCATAGAAAAAGCTATCTATAATTGGGTATTTAATGGAAAAGAAAAAGTAGAATTAACAGAGCGATTAAAACAAATGCCAAAAGAAGCAGATGCAAATGAAAAATTCAAACAACTAAATCGTACAGTAGAGAATAAATTAGCAGAGAAAGGTGCAAACCAAGCGAAAGTACCATTAGTAATAAGAGTATTTAATACATTCTTATTTGTATTAAGCATCGTACTAGTTGTTAAGCATGTTATGTTCAATGGCTTCCAAATATATAATGAGCAAACAGCAATTAAAATTATAACAGCATTAAGTGTAGGTACTTTAATGTTATTTCCTATCGTCATGGGAATTCTATATTTGCCAATTAACTTAATTATTATCATAAGGCATAAAATTAATAAAACAGTACAACGAGTAAGTGGACAGAAGATAGTAACTACAACCATTAGCTTAATCGTACTTTTTGGTATTATTATTCTTTTAACAGCAATCTTCTCTCCAATTAAATATATTGTAGCAGATGAAATTTTAATTTGTATAGCAACCATTTTAATATTAACCGATAATTTAATGCTAAAAAATAATGCTATTATGATAGAAGATTTTAGCAAACTGAATGCTTTAAAAGATAAAATAGAAAACTATTCCATGATGAGAGATAGAGATATTGAACAAGTTGTACTATGGGAAAAATATCTAAGTTATGCTGTTAGCTTTGGAGTAGCCAATAAAATCATGAAAAGAATGAAAGGATTAGACATTGATGATGATTTAACAGCATTATTATATGATAATCTATTTGCACAATATATTATATCTGATTACTATTTGTTCTATAATGAAGCAAGTTTAGATAGAATGTTTATGAAAAGCTACGGAAAAGCAACAGGAAAAATGCTTTCTGCAATGATGGAAGGCGGAGACTCTGGAGGATTTTCAAGCGGAGGCGGCGGAGGATTCTCCGGTGGAGGAGGATTTTCTGGAGGAGGAGGCTCTGGCCGGAGGCGGAGGAGCTTTCTAAATGAGACAGTGGGGACAGGTCTTAACTGTCTCATTTTTATTTATGTTAGGAAAATAGCAAGTAAACCTTGCTATTTTTTTGGATTTCATATACAATAAAAGCGGAAAAATGGAGGAAAAAATGGGCTTAAGAATCATATATGGAAAACCAGGAAGTGGAAAAAGCGAATACTGCTTTCAGGAAATAGCAAATCAGATACCAAACGAAAAGAAAATATATATGATAACACCAGAACAGTTTTCATTCACAGCAGAAACTAAGCTAATGAAAACTGTTAAAAACCATGCCATAATCCATGCAGAAGTAATAACTTTAAGTAGAATGGCTTATCGAGTTCTAAGTGAAGTAGGCGGAAGTAAAAAAACATATTTAACCAAACAAGGAAAAGCCATGCTTTTATATTCTATTTTAGACAAAAATAAAAAAGAATTGAAATTTTTAGGAAAATCAGAAGAAAACATTGATTTATGTATGAATGCCATAACAGAATTCAAAAAGCATGGAATTACCATAGAAAATTTAAAAGAAGAAATAGAAAAAGTAGAAGATACGTATTTAAAAACAAAATTAAAAGATATGGCACTTATTTATGAAAAATTCCAAGAGAAAATAGAAGGAAAATATATAGAAGAAACAGACCTATTAACCATACTAGCAGAACATATCGAAGAAACTAATATAATACAAGACAGTATTATATATTTAGATGAATTTGCAGGATTTACCAAACAAGAATATAAAGTGATTGCAAAATTTATTAAACTTGCAAAACAAGTTAATATCACAATATGTAGTGATGACCTAAATAGCAATACCAATCCAGACTTAGACATTTATTATTCCAATAAAGCGACCATAGCAAAAATTTGGAGCTTAGTAAATGAAAATGATTTTTCATTAGAAAAACCAGTGTATCTAAGCAATAGTTACCGATTTAAAAATGAAGAATTACAACACTTAAGTGACAATATAAACAATCCAAAATCCACAAAATATGAAAAAAATGTGGAAAACATTGAGCTATTTTTAGCACAAAACCCATATTCTGAAATAGAAAACATAGCAAAAAAAGTTGTCAATCTAATCAAAAACGAAAATAGAAGATATAAAGATATAGCCATCATAACGAAAAATATTGATGAATACGCTTCTTTAGTAAGAGCTATTTTTTCAAAATATAAAATTCCTGTATTTATTGATGAAAAAAGAGATGTTAATCAAAATATTATCATTCAATATGTCTTAGCAATATTAGAAGTAATGAATAAAAATTTTACAACAGAAGCGGTATTTAATTACTTGAAATTAGGATTTACAGAAATTGAAACAGACGAAATCTTTGAATTAGAAAATTATTGTAACAAATGGGGAATTAAACAAAATAAATGGAAAAAGGACTTCAACTATGAATGTGAAAAAGAGGAGAAAAAGCAGAAAATAGAAAGATACAATGAATTACGAAAACAAATTATAAATCCACTTTTAACATTAAAAGAAAAAATCAATCAAACTAAAACGGTAGAAAATATTACAAAATGTTTCTATGAATTTTTACAAGAGCAAAAAATAGAAGAAAAAATACAACGGAAAAATACGGAGAACTAGAAAAAAATGCTATGATTGATTTAGCAAATGAATACCTAGCTAGTTATAAAATTATATTAGAACTATTTGATGAAATGGTTTTAGTATTTGGAAATGATAAAACTACTCTAGACCAATATAGCAAAATATTACGAGTAGGATTAAAAAATAGTGAACTGGGAAAAATACCAGGAACACAGGACCAAGTTACCTTTGGAGATATTGACAGGTCAAGAAGTCATACTGTAAAAAATGTATTTATTCTAGGGCTAAATGATGGTAGTTTTCCAAGTGTCAACAAAGATGAAGGTTTTTTAGATGACGCAGATAGAGAAAAACTAAAAGAAGATGGAATTGAATTAGCAAAAGGTACCATAGAACGACTATATGAAGATAACTTCAATATTTACAAAGCATTTACAACAGCAGAAAACAGTATCTATTTATCTTACACTTCATCAGATAAAGAAGGAAAATCGCTAAGACCATCTATGCTAATTCATAAAATAAAAAAATTATATCCAAAATTAAAAGAAAAAAGTGACATGGTAGAAAAGCAATATGACATGATAAACGAGATGGTAACCTATGAAGAATTATTAGAAAATATAGCAAAACTAAGAGATAGAGAAACAATTGATGAGATTTGGTATGTTATTTATCAATATTATAAACAAAAATTAGATTGGCAAGAAAAATTACAAAATGATTTACAAGGATTAGTATTTACGAATTTACCACAACCCATTCAAAAAGAAAATATCGATAAACTGTATGGAAATACCTTAAATACAAGCATATCAAGATTAGAAAAATATAGAAGTTGCCCATTTTCCTATTATTTGCAATATGGGCTAAAATTGAAAGAAAAAGAAAGCTTAAAAATCCATACCTTTGAAACGGGTTCTTTCATGCATGAAACCATTGACGAATTTTTTGAACAAGTAAGAGAAGCCGAATTAGGATTAGCTGAATTAGAAGAAGAGCAAATTTATAAAATTGTATCCGAAATTATTGACAGAAATTTAAGTTTAAGTAAAAACTTCATCTTTTCTTCAACTGCTAAATATAAAGCATTAGTAAAAAGGCTAAAAAGAATTGTTAGCAAAGCATTAAAATACATTATACAAACTTTAATACATAGTGATTTCACAATAGAAGGAACAGAAATTGAATTTGGCAAAAAGGGAAAATACAAACCAATTGTATTAACATTAGACAATGGGAAAAAAGTTGAAATAACTGGGAAAATTGATAGAATTGATACCGCCAATGGAGAAGACGGAAAATATTTAAGAATTATCGACTATAAATCTTCTAGCAAAAACATAGACCTAAATGAAGTATATGCAGGACTTCAAATTCAACTACTAACCTACTCAGATGCTATTTGCAAAGAAGAAGACATTATGCCAGCAGGCGTATTCTACTTTTCTTTATTAGAACAAATGATAAAAGCAGATAAAAAAATAACAGAAGAAGAAATTGAGCAATTAATTCAAAAGAACTTTAGAATGAAGGGACTAATCTTAGCTGATGTTAAAATCATTCAAATGAATGACAATACGCTAACATCAGGAAGCTCGAAACTAGTACCAGCAGCCATTACAGCATCAGGAACTGTTAATGAAAAATGGACAAATGGAGTAGATAAAGAAGAATTCAAAATATTGCAAGACTATATAGACCACATCATAAAACAAATTGCAAAAGAAATTCTAAGTGGAAAAATTGACTTAAAACCATATAATAAAAATGGAAAAACACCATGTGAATACTGTGAATATAAAACAATATGTGGATTTAATACAAAACAGAATAACAATGAATATAACTATATTGATAAAAAATCCAAAGATGATATCCTAAAAAAAATGAAACAGGGATTGAGGGACGCCCCTTGAAATCCATCTTTTAGGGATAGAGGGGACCCCCCCCTTAAAATATTTTATAAGGAAAAGAAAAAACAATGGAAGAAACAAATAAAATACAAATGAGAAAACGAAATATGAAGCTATTTCCAATCTATAAAACACTTAGTTGGGATTACATATTTTTTTACACCATAAACTTTTTATTTTTAACACAAGTAAAAAATATCAACCCAGCAGATGTTGTATTAATCGATTCTTTTTACTATTTATTTACGATGTTTTCACAAATACCAGCAACCTTTATCATAGAATTCTTAGGCAGAAAAAATAGTATTATATTAGGAAACATATTAAGCTGTTTATACATGGTAGTAATTCTATTTAGTAATAACCTATTCAATTTAGTTATTGCTGAAATACTAAGTGCTATTTCATTTGCCATTAAAGAAAGTGCAGAGCCAAGTTTATTAAATGAATCGATACCACCAAGTAGATTTAAAAGTAAAATATTTGCAAAAATAAGCCAAAAAGGCAATTCTGGTTATTACATCATAAATGCTATATGTACCATTATAGCCGGATTTTTATATGAAATAAATCCATACATACCAATTACTTTATCACTTTGTGTGTTAATAACAACTACAGTTATGTCTATTCTATTTATAGAGCCAATAACCAAAAACAAGAAAAAGAAAATACAAAGTGTAGTACAATTTAAGGAATTAGGGGAAGCTTTTAAATTTGTATTAAAGGCAGAAAGAGTAAAAAGTCTTATTTTATATGCTGCTGTTATGAGTGGGATTATAAGTATACTAACCAATTATGAAATTAGTATGTTAGAAGAGTTAGAAGTACGGTGCAAGATACCTAGGAATTTTATTTGCCATTTTAGGAATAATAGCAGGAATAGCAAGCAAAAAACAAGAAAATCTACATAATCGATTAAAGAATAAAACCTTATCTGTAGTAGGATTTGCCATTATAGGAACTTGTATTTTTTCTGGAATATCAGGTGTAATAGCACAGGAATATAAAATAGCAATCATTTTAATAGTAGGATTTTATGTCATAAAATATATCTTTGCTGCTATTTATTTTCCATTAATCGAAAAATACTTAAGTAATTTTACCAATGAGCAAATTGACACCAAAATTTTCACTGCCAATAATTTCTTAAAAGGAGTTTCAGGAGCTATATCAGGAATACTAGCATCTTTTCTATTAGAAAGAATGGAAACCGCTTACTGTATGATAATAGTTGGTATCATATTTGGTATATTAATACTACTAGTTAATCGATTTATGAAAACAAGAGTAGGATTAAAACCAGAAGAATATTCTAAGGAAGAGTTAAAATATGATAAAATAAAAGAAATGGCTTAATCATGATTTTGGGGACGGAGGAAAAAATCATGGAGAGGAGAAAAAGATGAATTTATCGAATGAAAATATTTTACATATTCAAAAGAATGGAGTAGAATATTTACAATTTAGAAAATTATTAGAATACAAAGATATTCTAAATCATGCTTACAGCTTAGGAATTAATAAAAACTATAGAACGGCTAGAGCTAATAAGCAAATGCTAGAAGATAAAGAGTATCGAAAGGCAATTGAAGACTATCAAAGTCTATGTCTTGCTATAAACTCTCAGTTAGAGCATTTAGTAAAAACGAATCAAGAACATACAGATGAGGTAAAGATTGCAAAAGAAAAAATTAATAAGGATGAGCCAGACTTTAATTTAGAACAATATGCGAAAACAGATGGATTAATAACCAATCAAAAAGAGATAATGCTTTCTACAACCAATGCAGATTGCATTTTATTGCTATTTTTTGATCCTGTAAAAAGAGTTATTGCCAATACTCATTCTGGTTGGAGAGGAACCTTGCAAAGAATTTCAGTTAAAACAGTGCAAAAAATGAAAAGAGAGTTTGATTGTAATCCAGAAAATATCATATGTTGTATTTGTCCAAGTATTCGAAAATGTCACTTTGAAGTAGAAAAAGAAGTGAAAGATAATTTTGAAAACGAATTTACTGATATTGAAAAAATAGAGCAAATAATAGAAGAAACCATTCCAAACCAGAAATGGCATATTGATACCGTAGAAATCAATAAAATTATATTACAAAAAGAAGGATTAAAACCAGAAAATATTGTCGATAGCGGTATTTGTAGTGTATGCCATTCCGATTTAATTCATTCATATCGAATAGAAAAACAAGGATATGGGTTAAACACAGCATTAATTGAATTGAAATAATAAAATGAGACAGAAAAGGGGTGTCCCCAGTGTCTCAAAAAGGAGAAGAAGTTATGATAATTCCAAATAAATTAGAAATAGGAGATACCATTGGTGTAGTGGCTCCCTCCAATCCAATTATAAAAGATAATATAGAAGAAATAAAAAAAGCAAAACAAATAGTAGAGAAAAAGGGATTTAAAGTAAAGTTTGCTAAAAATATGTATTCTAATACTTTGCGGTTATAGCGCGACAGCACAAGAAAAGGCAGATGATATCAATGAAATGTTTCAGGATAAAGAAGTGAAGATGATATGGTGTGCGAAAGGTGGAAACAATTCTAACACAGTATTTGAATTCTTAAATTATGAGAAGATTGAGCAAAATCCCAAAATTATCTGTGGTTATAGTGATATTACTTCAATTACAAATGTTATTACAGCTAAAACTGGATTAGTAACTTTTAGTGGAACTAATTTTAAAACAGTTGCAACAGATGAAACTGATTACAGTTTTCAAGAAGTTTTCAAAAGATTTGTAGAAGGAAATTTAGAGATAGGAAGAGAAAATGAAGAATATATAACACTTCAGGAAGGACAGGCAGAAGGACAACTAATTGGTGGAAATCTTAACTTACTTCATAGTTTAGTAAGTGGAAAATATAAATTGGATTTTAAGGATAAAATTTTATTTATAGAAGAATTGGGACTAGAAACAGATCCAGTAGGAGCTAGTCATTTCTTAGCACATATGAAACAAAATGGAGTATTTGAGCAAATAAAAGGAATGTGGATAGGAAATTATCAACATGAAAGCAATGTATCATTAGAACAGATTGTGCTAGACACAATAGGAAAGAATTATCAAATTCCAATAATTAAATCTAATAATTTTGGTCACATAGAAACGAAGACAGTTATACCAATTGGAACAAAAGCAAGAATAGATACCAACCAAAGAAGAAAAATAGAGTTAATAGAAAAATGTGTAAAATAGGAGTGGCAATTATGTTCGAAACATGGGAAGAATTAGAAGAATCAATTATTAATTGTAACAAATGTAAATTATGTAAGACAAGACAAAATATAGTTTTTGGTACAGGAAACAAAGAGGCAAAAATCATGTTTATTGGAGAAGGGCCAGGAGCAGATGAAGATAGACTACGGAGAACCATTTGTAGGAAGAGCTGGAAAATTAATGAATATGGCATTTCAAACCGTTGGGATAAAAAGAGAAGAAGTTTATATTGCGAATATTGTAAAATGTAGACCACCATCTAATCGAAATCCAGAACAAGAAGAAGCAGTTGCCTGTTTAAATTATTTAAGAAATCAAGTACTATTAGTAAAACCTGAAATTATTGTATTGTTACGGTAGTGTAGCACTGAAAAATATTTTAGGGCAAGAATATGGAATAACAGCATCTAGAGGGAAATGGATTGAGAAAAAAGGAATAAAATACATGCCAACATGGCATCCAGCAGCCTTACTTCGTGATGAAACCAAAAAGATAGATTTTATTAACGATTTAAAATTAGTAATGAACAATTATACTACTTAGTCAAGCAATTGACAGAATGGCAGAACTATAATAAAATACAAAAAAACACAGTAAAAGGAATGAAAACAAAATGAAACCAATAAATGAAAAAGCTAAATATTGTTTAAATTGTAAAGTAAAGCCATGTTCAATAAAAGGATGTCCATTAGGAAATAATATCCCGCAATTTATAGAGCAAATCAAAGAAGAAAACTATCAAAAAGCCTATGAAATACTAGCAGAAACAACTGTATTACAAGGAGTTTGTGGAAGAATTTGCCCACACAAAAAACAATGTCAAGGTTCATGCATAAGAGGAATTAAAGGAGAACCTGTATCAATAGGAGAGTTAGAAGCATTTGTATTTGATACTATGATAGACCAAGATAACAGTTTGCTAAATTGTTATAAAGAAGAAATGAAACAAAATAAGAAAAATAAAAAAGTAGCAGTTGTTGGAGGAGGTCCAGCAGGATTAACAGCAAGTAGTTTCTTAGCAAAAGCAGGAATACGGAGTAACAATTTATGAAAAATATGATTATTTAGGTGGTTTATTGGTACATGGAATTCCAGAATTTAGACTACCAAAAGAAATTGTACAAAAAACAGTGGATAAAATTTTAAATTTAGGGATTGAAGTAAAATATAAGCAAGAACTAGGAAAAAACTTGTTTTTAAAAGATTTGGAACAACAATATGATGCCATCTTTTTAAGCATAGGAGCGAATCAATCTGCCAAAATGGGAGTAGAAGGAGAAAATCTAAAAGGAGTTATAGGTGGAAATGAGCTTTTAGAATATAATCTTCACCCAGACTATAAAGGAAAAACAGTTGCTGTTGTTGGTGGAGGAAATGTAGCAATGGATTGTGCTAGAACCATTAAACGATTAGGTGCAAAAGAAGTAAAAGTCATTTATCGAAGAGCTAGAGAGCAAATGCCAGCAGAAGATAAAGAAGTAGCAGAAGCAATGGAAGAGGGAATTGAATTTTTATTCCAAAATAACATTGTTAAAGTAATAGGAAAAGATAAAGTAGAAAAAGTAGAGTTGATAAAAACAGAATTGGTACAAAAGGAAAACGATACAAGATTGGTACCAATCAATATAAAAAACAGCAATTATACAATCGAAATGGATTATGTTGTTATGGCACTTGGTTCAAAAGTACAACCATATGTGGAAGAATTAGGATTGAAGACAAATAAATGGGGAAATATTGAAGTAAATGAAAAATATCAAACCTCTAATCCTAAAATATATGCAGGAGGCGATTTGGCAGGTGTTAAGTCAACTGTTGCATGGGCAGCTTACTCTGGAAGAGAAGCAGCAAAAAATATAATAGAAAATTTTAAATTATAAAGTAAGAAGTAAAAGCAATCTAAAATAAAAAAGAAACGAATTGAAAGTAATTGAATTAGAAATTCTCGAAAGATTTTATGGAAATAGTTCACGCTTGACGTGAAAGGGAGCCATAAAATCAACGTAGAATTTCTATGAAAATTACTTGAACGAGTTTCTTTTTTATTTTAGATTGCTTTTACTTCTTATTCAAATATTTAATAATTATTTTCTTCTTGTGCAGAACTTCCAAAAATAAGTTTTTTTAGTGTTTTAAGAACACGTATAAAAACGCTTTCTTTTCTAGTAATAATTTTAAGAGCAGTTTCAAATTCACCATTTTCTAGTAAATTATATTTGTATTCTAATTCTTCCATTTTAGAAACATAGTAATCATTAAAGAAACTATAACCTTCTGTATGACCAATTAAATCCTTGAAAGAATACAATTTTTGTCTATATTTTTCAACCCCTTCTAAATCAATAATTCGATTAAAAGCAGCATCAAAATAACTAGAAATGATAAGATTTTGAGTTCTCATAAAAGTCAAAGTAATTTCATGCTTTAGTTCATCAATTTTTTTAATCATGCCATCCACTTTTTTATTTCTATCATCTATTTGGGCAATCCTATTATTTAGTTTAATAATATCTTCTTCATGAGAAAGAATATCATCAATTGCATTTTGGATAGCCATAAAAGTCTTTGGAGATGTTAATTTAGAAAAAGCAATTTTAAAATTATCATTACTTTTTAAAGTACTTTC
>CANEEJ010000014.1 GCA_947426525.1 uncultured Clostridium sp.
AAATAATAACAGCTGTTTTTAAAACTTTCTGTTTCATATTTTCACCTTTTCCCTTTCTTGTTAAAAAGACTATTCTACTCATTTTATTGTATTTTCTTTTCTTCTCAATTGCAATATCAATCTTTTCCTGGTTTACCAACTTATTCTTACGTTTCTTTCTTACTTACTAGGGATTTAGGTATCAGCACATTTACTAGATTTTCTGTTAAGTTTTGACTACATTTATATTACAATTTTTACAATCTTTTTTTAAAATCCTCTCCTTTGCTTATTTGCGTAATGAGACAAGGGGGACAGGTCTTAACTGTCTCATTAAAACAAAAAATGAGACAGTTAAGGTCTGTCCCCACTGTCTCATTTTTTTAGATTACTTTTTTCTTAATGAAGATAATTCCTACTCCTAGGATAATACATGCTGTTGTTCCAATGATAACTGGTAAGATGTAGTTTTGGTTTTCACCAGTAGCTGGTGTTACAATGGTTGTTTCTGCCATGCTATCATCTGATTCTGTTGATCCTGTTCCTGGTACATAGTTACCTGGAATGGATTCTGGTGTTGATCCTGCTGGTCTGTTTAGTTCTACTACTTCTACTTCATTGTCTAATGAAATTTCATCTGATGTACTTAGTAATTTAGATACTTTAAAGTCTAATTTTCTTACTTCTCCTGGTTTTAAGTCATCATCTTTGAATTTATCAGTATAAAGTATTTTTCTAGTCGCTATGGTTGATTCTTCATTATCTTTATAAACCGTATCGGCAATTAATTTATTGTCTCCTTCTATAATGTCTTTTAATTCTTTTACTTGCCAATCTGTATAAGTTTCATGGTCAAATGCCCATTTATTGTCTAAGTAATCGATAATTCCTGTTGGTTTTATTGTGATTAGTTGTTGTGTTTCATCAAGCTCTCCATATAGATAGAAAATAGGGTCATTGTTTCCAGTTGGTATGTAATCTGCTTCACTTTGATTGATTAGTTTGATTTCATAACCTACTTCTAATCTAGCTCCTTGGATTAATTCATTGTCAAGTTCTAATCTAACAAATCCATTTCCTGATGTTGTATTGGCATCTGGTTTCATATAAGTAACACCGTTTCTTTCACCTTTAACAATTCTGTTTCCTTTTTCATCTTCTTCTATGGTTAAATCGGCTATTACTTGGCCATTTGCTAACATTGCCTTTAGAGATGTTACACGTTTGGTTAATGCAATGTCTTGTCTTGCTCTTTCAACAATACCAAAGTCTACTCCTGCAATTTCATAAACATATCTATCACCTTTAGATGCTGAATAAACAGTATCATATTCAATTCCAATTTCCATGGTTGGTGTTGTTGAATCCATTTTATGAATGGTTCGTTTTGCTTCTGATTCTACATCATATTTTACATTTGCCATTTCTGCATCAATTGCTTTTCTTGTTTCGTAATTATCCATGGCATCACTGTAACGTTTTCCTTCTGGATTTGCTGATTTATGCCACCATTTTGTACTGTTTTGTCTTTCTTTTTCTTTGTAAATAGTTCCTTTGTAATCTTGTACTGTAATTTCTTTATCGTTTCCGTCTTCTAGTTTATAAGTTTGACCACCCCATGTATAAGTTAGTGTATAATCTCCTGGTATGAAGTTTTCAATAGTAAAGTCTCCATTTTCGTCTGTTTTAGTTGTGTATGATTTTTCACTTCCCTTGTGGTCTACTAAGTTAATTTCTACTCCTTCAATGCCTTGCTCGTTTTCGCTATATTCACCGTCTCCTTGACGAATTTCTCCTGTTTTTAATTCACCAGTTGTTTCGTCTAAGAATACTTTACCAGTCATTCTTCTTGCATCTGCTACTTCTAAGTCTAGTGATGGACTCTTATTGGTATCATTTTCAAAGAATTCTTCTTCTGGTACAGCATTTCCTGGATTAGAGTTATGGTCAATACCAGCATAGGCATTTCCTGCCATATCAAATATAGAATAAGAATTAATTTCTGCTACATTGTCTAAAGCTAGTTCTTGATTACTAATAATTCTTTGTACTAATTCTCTATCTAATTTAAACTGTACATAAATTTTTTGTGTTTCCTTATTTGCTAAATCTGTATTATTATGAATTATTACTTTTTTGTATTTTTCATTATAAGAACCGCCATCTACGATAGAAGATGCATCATAAACTTCTGATAGGCTACCATCTTTATTGATATTCTTTCCTACTCCTACTAAGGTATATCTGCTATCATAATAATCTACTACACTATTTACTTTTGCCTTCAAGTTGATATTAGCTTGTAACATCGCTATTTCATAAGTAACAAATACTTCTAATTCATTGCTTTTTTCTTTGTCTGGTGATTCATAGTAGAAGTCTTCTTTGTAAATTGCTCTTGTATAACTTCCCTGATATTTTTCTGGGAATTTAACACCAACATTGAATTTTCCTTCATCTGTATATTCACCTTCGTTTAAGTATCTTTGCCCATATTCATAAATATGATTATTGCCATTAATACTTAATCTAACATTATGAATATCTTTTCCTAAAGTAATGTCTGGTTGATCTCTATCATATAATCCTAAGTTGATATATTTAATTTCTTCTTCTCCTTCTGGATCATGTAATACATAACCAGCATCTTTCGTATTAGATGTTATGGTATAATTTCCAATACTATCTTGTTTTATGTAAG
Organism: uncultured Clostridium sp.; assembly: GCA_947426525.1. Classification (GTDB taxonomy): domain Bacteria; phylum Bacillota; class Clostridia; order TANB77; family CAG-508; genus CAG-269. The sequence goes on from CANEEJ010000014.1 coordinate 2,681, forward strand.
AAGGATTTTCTATATTATCAACACTAGTTTTTCCTGCACTTGTTAAAGTTGCTACTGTTTTGTTTTCATTTAAAGCATAGCTTAGGTCATTTTTAGCTTCTCCATTTGTATTTCTTCTAATACCTGTTGTTGTTGTTTCTCCTTCTATTACACTAAATCCTGCATTAAATGTTTCTCTTCTTCCATTTTCTATGGCCTTAGATCCACTATCTAAACTGATATCTTTTGGTACATTTTGATAAGTCAATCCATCGTATTCAAATTCAATATAATAATATGGTAAATCACTAATTAAAACATCTTTAAATTCATATTCTCCATTTCCATTATTACCAGAGGTTGTATATTTATTTAGTTTTGCTGTTGTTGTTTCTTTTATTTCACCTGTTTTACTATTTATTAATCTTACCTTAATACCATTGAATAATAAGTCGTGTGTATCTTGGGTACCATCTAGTGATGTTTTGAAGTGGTCATTTCTTTCAAATCCTGTTTTTCCATCTGGTTTGTCTACCCATACATAACCTGATAATTTAACATAGATTTGTTTATTAGATACTGGTTTACTATTGTTTTTTCCAGATTTAACAGTTGCTACTGAAATTCCTTTAGAAGGATCACATACATAACCATAGTTAGGGTTAACAGTCTCATATAAAGTATAATCTCCTATTAATAATCCTTTTATGGTTACTTCCCCTGTTACTTCTGCTGTAGAGAATGTGGTAGCTGCGCTTCTATCTACGTATTCTGCTTTATCGGAATTATTTGGATTTTTTACCCATTTTCCTGTTTTATTGTGTTGTAATTGAAATCCTACATTTCCTAATTTTTTATTTCCACCACCTGTTTTAGTGATAGTTAAATCGCCTCTACCTTCTCCTTCTTTTGCTCCAAATATGATTTGGTTTTGTTTACCATCTCCATATAAGAAGATAAATCTTGCTGTATAAGCTTTATCCTTTGATTCTTTTGCAGCTTCTTTTTTCTTACTTGAACTTCCTTCATCCATTGGTTGTTGGAAACCTTTGTATAACTTTAAATCGGTTCCCATTTTACTAAGATTATCGTCTACAATTCCTGCAATTGCTACTTTCCACGCATTTCCATTTGGAATTCTTCCTTCTCCAGCTTTAATGGATTTGATAGAACAATAAGACATACTTTTTAACGCTTTTACTAGAGTTTTATTTTCACTTTCTACTGTTTTTACAATTGTTTTTCCTTTTTCCTTTCCAGCATAGTAGTAAGAAATAATTTTTCCATCTGGTGTAAGGTCAATAATATTTCTTATAATAAAATCATCAGATCCATTTGCACTTGTTCTGGCATCAATACAGTATTCTCCTATGTGTTGATAAGGAGCTTTACTATCTCCTTTTGTGTCAGAAGCATCAACCCATTTTCCTATAATTTTAGTAGGATCAAATTCAAAATATTCTTGGTCTTTCTTATCTTTTGCTCCTAATGTTGCATCTTTTGCAGCATCTGACAAATCTCTGTCTGTACTTGGATTGGTTATACTTGCTGCATTTACCATAGTTGCCATACTAATTAGAGTGATGAAAATGATAAGTACTATTTTATTAATTTTGTTTGTTATTTTATTCATTTTTACCCCTCCTTTTTTTGATAATAATAACTGCTGTAACAATTAATCCTACTAGTACAATTGCTACAATAACTCCAATTGCCATTCCTAAACCGGTTCGGATAGAAATAATTAATTCTGCTGTACTAATATCATCTTCATTGCTTGCATTATTTCCTGGTGTTGAGTCAACGTCTGCTATTAGTTGTTCGTTACTTGCTTTTGCAATTTCTGCTGTGTTAATAGCAGTTCCTGCATTATTTTGTGTCATAGTTTTAATAAGTGTTACGGTTATCGTTTTGGTCTCACCTGGATAAATAATTTCATTGGCTAATGTAATATTGTGTATGTCTTTATCATCTGTTGTATACCATGATTTGTTAAGTTCTGAATTGAATTTGAAATCGTTTGGCATATGGTCTACAATTTCACTTGCATAACCAGCAATTTCTCCTTCATTGGTTACATCAATACCATATTCTACTAATACAGTTGAGTTATTGACTTGTTTTGCATCAATTTCTAATTTTGCTAATTTTTCTTTGTTATATTGAACTGTTCTAGTTCCTCCTGCATTTTGTACAATAACACGATTTAAATACTTATCTAATTTTAAGTCAAATATTACATTTTTAACTAATCCAACATCGATATCAGTTGTATTGTTATTGTTTACTTCTATTTCATCTGTTACTGCTACTTTTTGTCCATTTACTTCTTTTTCAATAGCATCTGAGTTTTCGTTTTCATTAACTCCTTGTTTTTTATATTCTGTTAAAGAATATAATTTATTGTCATATTCTACTACAACAATGTATTTTCCATTTGGTAATTGTGTAAATTGATATTTTCCTTCACTATTTGTTTTGGTTTCTTTTACTACATTACCACTTTCTGTACTAATTGCTTTTACTACTACGTCTGCAAAAGCTTCTTCTCCCGCTTCTTTTTGTCCGTTTTTGTTTTCATCTAGCCATACTTTTCCTGAAATCTCATTTTGTACTTCTTTATCATCTGGAACATTAGCTAAGTAATAAGTTACTTTATTAGATTCTATATATTGGCTATAAGCATTTACTTCTACTATGTTAGTTAATTCTTTTGTCTGTGCTAATTTTTCGTCTATAACCGTTTCTATTACTAACTTAATTTCTGATTTTCCAGCTAAAGTTACATCTTCTTCTAATTCATTATTTTCAATCTCTTCTATATTTTTTTCTTGCCCATCTATAATTAAATATGCTTTTTGAATTACTGCTGCAGATGGCACATTATCTATAATTTTAATAGATTGTTCTTTTTCACTTGCATTTTTAATAGTCGCTGTATAGATTAATTTATCATCTGTTTGTACTTCTTTTTCTTGTATGTTAGCTGTTTGTACTACTGTAATATCTAATTTTTCTTGTACAATCGTTTTTTCTAATTCATTTGAAGTATAAGTTTCATTATTTACAGTTGATTGTACCATTAAGTTGATGTCTAATTCTTCTTCTTTAAAATCACCTGTTTCTAAACTTACAATAATATCTACTTGTTCTCCTGGTTGTATTTTATTAATTTTGAATTTTGCTACCTGGTTAGCCATTCCTACATAAGTATATTTCTCACTGTCTTTTATACTTAATTCGTCAACGCTAACTTTTTCTGGTATTGGCAATTCTAATTCAACATCTTTTAACTCTTTGTCACTTATATTCTTAGCAGATAAAGTAATTGGTAAAGTAGAGTTTGCTACAATTGTTCTTTCTTCATTATAATTACAAATTACATTTAATTTTAGTTTAGCTTCTTTAATTGGATTGCTTACTGTTTGTAGTGTTTGTGCTTCTATTCCATCTGCTTCTATCATTACAGTTCCTTGTGCTTTGTCTCCTACTTTTCCATGAACAGAATATTGATAAGTATAAGTAACGGTTTCTCCATTTTTTACAGTTTCCGCTGTTACCTCTTGTTCTTTTACATTCTCGTCTTCCACAATTCTTGTAACATCCATTTCTCCTGCTGTACTTGTGTCAAATTCTTTCGTTACTCTTCTTACATAGAAAATTGCATTTTCTTGTTTTGCTATCATTTTCATGTTAGTAATATCTTTTCCTGTATTATTAGTAACTTTTACTGTTTGTTTTATGGTTTGACCTTCATAAATTTCTTGTCCATCTTTTACTTCTTTTCCTGCTGAAGTAGCCTTTACTGTTATTTTTCCTAATCCGTTTACTTCTTCTTGCTTACCTGAATCTTCTGTTTGTGTTGCTCCTATTGTACCTTCTTCATCTGTTGATAAATAAGTTGCATAATCTTCACTAACAGTTTGATCTTTATATTGATAAGATAAGTTTAATTTCTCATAAGTACTTTGGTTAGCTGTTAGATTTTCTGGTATTTTTAATTCATAATTAATGCTTGCTACTTCTCCTGGTTTGATTGTTTTATCTTGTAATTCTATTTTATATGCTTTTACTTTTTCTATTTCTTCAATATTTTCTTTCCATTCTTTGCTATCTTCTGAATAGTAAATTTTAGCATTTTCTGTATTGGTTACTACTTTTTCTAAATCTGCTAAGAATGTACTTTTTAAAGTTTCCCCATTAATTTCTTCAGTTTGTTGTTCTGGTAAATTTCCTACTAAGCTAATATTAGTAATTGGTTCTTCGTAGTTATTTAAGATACTTCTTTCAATGTTAACTACTTTTTCTTCCTTAGCAGTATCTAATTGTCCTTTCATATTTTCATCTGTAATGGTTTCTAAAACTGTATTTTCTTCATTATAATTTTCTGCCTTGCTATGTACTAATACACCATATTTTGAAACAATATCAAACTCAATTGCTGTTTCTTGTTCTCCTTCTTTTCCATTTTCATTGGTATATTTCATGATAATATTTGCTTTTTTAGAAGGTATGGTTCTTTCAAAAGTAATATTAGCATTGATAACAATTTGGATTCCTTCACTGATTTCATTTAAATAATTAGTTTGTTCTCCTAAAAGCTCAATTTCAATTACTTTTCCATCTACTAAAGCTGCTTTTCCTGTTTGTAGTTCATCTCCATATAGCTTATGAATACTATTAATTTGAATGTCTTTTACTTCTTCTGGTAAAATAATTTGCATTTTTGGATTTTTGTACAAATCATTTTCTTCCTCAGCTGATTTTAAAATAGCATTGATTTCCACATTGTTTGCTGTTAACGTGGATAAACTACTCTTGTTCATTGTTAATTTTGCATCTGTTTTTGTATCTACTAATTGGATACTTTGTTGGTAGCTATTTTCTCCTACCACTACATTTGCTTCAATTGCAGTTGCTGCTTTTGCCATTTCTCTATCTGTTGTTTTAATAACTTTTGCATGTTCTAAAGAGATAGTTCCTATTTTCTCAATATTAGTTACTTTAGTTACAATTCCTTTTACTGTATTTTCAGCATAAGTAATGATAATATTTCCATCTTGATCAGCTTCTGTAGCATTATTAATAGTTTGTACATGATTTCCATCTTGATCAACAATACTTAAATTTCCTTGTTCTCCTATGATGTTTATTAATTGTTCTTTGTTGATTTTGGTTTGTGTGTAATAAATATCTGTATAATTACTTGGTTGTTCTTGTACTTCTGTTTCTTGTACAACTCCTACTAAATTAACATTTATATTAGTTGTATTTTTATAAGTTCTATCAATTCCTGCTTGTAATTTTCCTTTATAGATACTATTTTCTGCATTTACAACTTCTGCTGAAATAGTGGCATCACTTTCTTCACTGTCTTTTACAATAACTTCTGCTGATGTTGCCTCCATATTGGTTCCATCGTATAATTCTATTTTTTGATTTGCTTGAATTTTAACTTCATCTAGAGATGTTTCAGCTTCATAAACATAAGTTAAAATAATTTCTTCTGTTCCGTTTGCTTTCCATTGTCCATTTTCATTTGTTAGGTTGATTTTAGCAATACTTCCATCATATTCAAAGTTTTTATTGGTCATATTATTTAATTTCGTATTTTCTTCTACTGTTGGATTTACGTCCCCAACTTTAGGAACAGTTACTTCAATCGCTACATTTCTCATTGGATAGCTATTTTCTTTCATTCCTGCTTTTAAGGATACTTGTAAAACTCTTTTGTCTTGCCCATTTATTTTTAATGTTTTATTTGTAATTATTTTTAAATCATTTACAAGGTTTTCTGTTTTTACATCACTGATTAGTCTCAAAGTTACTTTTTTGCTACTATCAATTTCTTTGTCCTTTTGTGAACTATCTTTATAGATTCCTCGTAATTGAACTGTACTTTCCATGTTTAATAAATCCATTTTAAATTCTGGATTTTTTTCAAATTCTATTTTTACTTCTATCTCAGCAGTAGTTCCTGCATTGATTTGGTTTAAAGTAATAATATTATTTTCAATTTTGTTAACGTATTGGCTATCAGAACTTATTAGTTTGAAGTTTGTATTTTCTAACTGCACATTTCCATTCAAATAACCTTCTTTTTTAACAGCTATCTCCATAAATAAACTATCTTGTAGCTTACTTGTTACCATGTCTAAACTTGTTATTCTTTCTCCCTTTTCATTTTTAAAATAACTGCTAAATTCTACGTTGCTATGGTTGGTGCTATTATCATCAATCGCATAGCTAATTAGATTTGCTCCCACAAAAATAAAATTTGTCATAGTCATTGTTAAAATCATGACTAAAATAACACTTATTTTGAAAACCTTATTTTTCATAGTATCCTCCTTATATCAGGTACTTTCTATTTACCTAATTATTCTAATATATTATATACTGTTCTTGAAATAAATCAATGTTTATTTTTTGTCTTTTGTTTTTTAGGTAGGTTTTTTCCTTACGGAAATTCCAATTCCTTCTTTTATATTATTTTTTTATTACATTTTGTAATAATTCATACATAATCACTATTTATTATACATCATTTTTATTAGTTTTTCAATGGTTTTCAGGTAAAAAGTGATTTTTATGTTAATTTTTATTTTTATCAAAACTTTTGCGTTAAAAAAGTAAAGTTTTTAATGTTTTTCTCATATAATATCAAGAGAGGTGATTCATTTGAATAATATGAATTTTGATGAAAATACTGTAAATAAATTAAAGGATATGATGAATAAAGGAGAGTTGAATGATGTAATATCTCAAATTCCACCTGAAATGATACAAAATTTTTCTTCTATGATGTCACAAAATAATTCTTCTTCTAATAATTCTAATAATGGAAATTTTGATTTTAATCAAATTGATATGAATACCATTTTAAAAATGAAATCTGTAATGGAAAAATTAAATACTTCCAATGACCCTAGATCTAATTTGTTATATTCTCTAAAACCCTATTTACGTGAAGAAAAAAGAGGAAAAGTTGACCAATATGCCAATTTATTAAATGTTGCTAAAATTGCTGATATTTTCAAAGATAATAATAAGGAGAACCCTAACAATGGCTAGTTTTTATAATAATTATTATCGATATTATCGACCTTACTCTCCTCATGTTAACCACTTTACTTCTCATGAAGAAAAGCAATTAGAAGAGGATAAGCCTTCACAGGAAAAAGATGAGAGAAAAAAAGAAACATCATCTAGATTTTATTCTTTTGGTCCTATTAATTTCAAAAATCCCTTCTTCTCTGATGTAGAAGAGCCGATTTTTGAAATATTAGGTATCCAATTGTATCTAGATGATATTATTATTCTTGGTTTGTTATTTTTCTTGTACCAAGAAGGCGTACAAGACGAAATGCTTTTTATTGCTTTGATTTTATTATTAATAAGTTAATCTTTCTATTCTATGATAATTTTATCATTATCAATACTAATATAAGCCTGTTTATGTAATGGTTCTTCATCACGGTCAATTTCTTTTACAATATTAGCAATTCTAATTTGTACTGTATCAACCAAACCTGCTGCTATAATTGCTTGTTTATTCCCTTTTGCACCAGCATGGGCAAGTCCTCGTAAAGCTCCTAATACTATAATATTGTCACTTGCCATTACTTCTGCTCCAGAGTTAACGTCTCCAATAATAACTAAGCTTCCTTCTGATTCCATTTTTTGTCCAGAACGCAAAGAACCTCTATGAAATTTTGTTTCTGATATGGCAATCTCTTTTTCAAATGTCTTTTTAATACTATGAAGACCTAAGCTTTTTGGCATATCAAATTCAATTTCTACATCGATTTTATTTTTAATAAGCTCTTGTATCTCATCAATTTCCTTATTTTTTAATATCTTACCTGTTACTAAAATTGGTGTTTTTGCATCTTTATATAATTTTTTTAATTCTGGTAACTTCTTTTTTAAAGCTTCAACAATTTGAATTTGTTCTGCCTCATCATTTAATTTGATAACAATTTCATTTTTCTTTAAATTAATACTAACACAATTTCTCATTTTTACATCCTTCCTTTTAGCGCATGATCTCTACATAAGGAGTAGCACTCATATCTTCTTCTACATTTTGCGTATTCATTCCAAAATATTCTGCCATAATGTCTCTTACTACCTCAGCTGTATAATTTCCATGCCCTCCGTTTTCTACCATTACTACGATAGCAATCTCTGGGTTTTCAAATGGTGCAAACCCTACAAACCATGCATGTACTTTGTTGTTTGGTGCTTCGGCTGAACCGGTCTTACCACCTACACTGATATTAAAATCTTTAAATCTCACATAAGCCGTTCCTCCACTATCACTTGTAACAGATTTCATTCCTTCTAGTACAGCATTTAAATTTGCCTGATTTATTTCTAAATTTTCTGTATTGTCTTCTTCTAGTCCTAATTTTTTATTCACAAATTGATTAATTTCTTCTCTTGATGTTTCAGAACCGTCTGCATTTCTTATGGTTTTTACAATTGTGGTATCTATTTTTTTACCACCATTGGCAAGCATACTGATATATTTTGCCATCTGCAATGGACTAAATTCATTGTCACTTTGCCCAATTGCTGCTTGCAACGTATTTCCTGGTCCCCAAGGTTCATTTGGATGTAATCTTGCCCATGTTTCTTTACTTGCTAAAGCTCCTGCTGTTTCACTTTGTAATTCAATTCCTGTTTTAGAACCTAAGCCGAAATATTTTGCTACTCTTACTAAATTGTCTATTCCCATTCGGTCTGAAGTTTCATAGAAGAAATAGTTACATGATTTTTCAATTGCACCTGAAACATTTAGATAACCATGACCTCTATGATAATCGGTAAATACCCAACATCTTGGTTGATAATCTCGATATCTTGTGTACACTCCTGTGTCATTAATTGTTGTTTTTAAATTAATTACTCCTGATTCCAATCCTGCAATGGCTGTTACCATTTTAAATGTAGAACCTGGTGAATACGAGTTTTGCATTCCTTTGTTAACCAATGGTTTTGCTTCGTTATCTCGATATTTTGCCCAATTTTCATTGCTAATTCCACCTACAAAGTCAGCTGGCGTATAATCTGGATAACTTGCCATTGCTAATACTTCGCCAGAATTTACATTCATAACAACAGCTGCTCCTGCTTTGGCGTCATAAACTTTTCCAAAACCTCCTGTTGCTATTTTTTGTATGTTAGCTGCTAAAGCATTTTCCGTTATTTTTTGAAGATTGGCATCAATGGTAAGTACGACATCAGATCCTGCAATAGCTTCTTTTGCTATATATTCCGCTGTTGTTGTTCCATCTACTGCCATATCTATCTGCTTGGTTCCATTTTTTCCTTTTAGGTATTCTTCAAATACACTTTCAATTCCTGTTTTTCCAATAATATCATTTTGGCTATAATAATTTTTTCTGCTTTCATATTCTTCACTACTAATTTTTCCTGCATATCCTAATATATGTGAAGCTAAGTTCCCAGATGTATATTCTCTTACTGGCTGTACTACAATATTAATACCTGCAAATCTTTCAGAACTTTCGCTAAACTCTGCTACTGCTTCTCTTGGTATTGCTTCTGAAATTGTTACTGCTCTTACACTACTGTATCCTTTTTGTGCAATTAAATAGCGAATGGCTATTATTTTTCGAATTTCTTGTAAATTAGTATGATTTATTTTATATCTATCTTTAAATTTATAAAAGGCTTGTTCTGCTGACATTTCTTCATCGATATTATTTTCTTTTTTCCATTTTGCTAAAGTTTCATCTGCTATGGTAAATTCAAATGGTTCTATTTTTATTGGAAATATATCAGAATAAGAACATTCATATTTTTCCAATACTTGTATCATATTTAGTATGGCTGTATTTAAGGTTTCTGTATCAACCTTACTTTTATACATTTCTAAAGAAAATTCCATTTTAGAAGTAACAAGTGGTGTTCCTGTTTTGTCTAAAATCGCTCCTCTAGATGCTTCTAAAGTACTTTCCCTTGTTAATCTTGTATTAGACTGTTCCCTATATTCTGCACCATGTACAATTTGAAGGCTAAACAATTTGGCAATTAAAATAATTCCAACGATATAAGTTACAACTGTTAAAATATTAAATCTTAAATTAATATTAGCTTTTTTACTCGTCTTTCTCCTTACCAAACTCTCACCTTCTTTTACTTTATTTACTATATCTTTATATAAAATCTTAGTATATTATTTTTGAAATACCGCGTAAGCGACCAAACGAACGAAGAGAGTGCGATTGGAGCAACCAACAAATATATTTTTATTTAGTAGGTTGCGACACACAAGGTAAGAAAAAATAATATACTAAAGTTTCATATTAAAAATATCTCGTTAAAATCTTATTCCCCTTATATTCGTTTTCAATATAATAGCCAAACTTTTGTATCAAAGGATACAAAATAATCGTCAAAATCAAATTATAAACAATCTCTATTAACAAAATCTTAACAAAAGCAAACAACTCAACATTGGTTGCTAAAAAAACATAATTCAACAAATAAATCAAAACTTCGAAAATAGCAGTAGCCACCATTCCCATCACCATAATTGTCATCCTACTGTCTTTTGAAAAATTCTTATCAAACACAGCGGCTAGAAAACCAATTAATCCTAGTCCAATACTGTAAATACCAACTTTTGTTCCGATTACAAAATCCAATAGTAGCCCTACTATTAATCCATAAATAGCTCCCATCGTTTTCGTTCCAAATAACCCAACAAATAAAACAAATATAACAAATAAATTGGGCATAATTCCAGCAATATTAAACCAACTGAAAAAGTTCGCTTGCAAAAGATAAATAAAAATAGCTGTTACAATTAAAGTAATATTAATGACTGTCTTTTTCAATTGATTTCCTCCTTCACATTTATTGATTTTTAATAACCAATACGGTACCTAATTTATCAAAATCTACTGCTGTTTGTATTAAAGCATATCGATCTGTCATATTTTGTGTGTTTGTTACCTTTTTTACGGTTCCAATATGAATTCCCTTTGGATAAATTCCACCTAATCCAGATGTTTCAATTCCATCTCCTTGAATAATATTAGCTTTTGTTGGAATATACATTGCTTTTAGTGTTGATTTATCATTTAATGTTCCCTTACATACAATACTATCTTTGGTTGTACTCATAGAACAACTAATAGAACTTGCTGTATCAATGATAGTTTGTACTTTTGCTGTTGTTTCTGTTACAGAAACAACATGTCCTACTAATCCTTCGTTCCCAATAACTGTCATATTTTTTTCAACGCCATCTTTTTTTCCTAAATTAATCACTATTGTTTTAGAATAGTTACTAATATCTTTATTAATGACATAACCTGGTATCGTTTTATATTCTCCATATTTTTCTGTTAAATTAACATATTCTTTTAAAGTTTCATTTTGTGTTTTAATATTTTCTAGTTCTCTTAATGATTGTTCCAGTTCACTGTTCTTTTCTTTTAATTTCTCATTTTCTTCTTTTAAATTGTTAATGTCTGTAAAAAATGTATGATTTCCGCCAATTTTATTCTTTAAATAGGTTAATCCATTTTGAATTGGCATAACTAAATTACTTGCTGCATTTTCAAAAAATGAATTATCAGATTCTCCATTTGAAAAAATAACAATTAATATTAAAATAACAATCGTTATGATAATTCCTATCATTCCAGCCTTTTTACTTCGATACATTCTTTATCTTCTCCTTCTACTATTAACCAATACCGTCTTCAGTCTCTCTAAATCCTCTAAGGTTTTTCCTGTTCCTCTTACAACACAATCTAATGGATTTTCTGCTATATAGACAGGCATTCCTGTCTCAGCACTTAATAATTTATCTAAGTTTTGAATTAAAGCTCCTCCTCCTGCTAACACAATTCCTTTTTCCATAATGTCAGAAGCCAATTCTGGTGGTGTTTTTTCTAAGGTTATTTTTACAATTTCAACAATTCTGCTAACAGATTCTTTAATTGCTTCTTCAATTTGTGTTGATGTTACAACTACATTTCTAGGTAAACCATCTGTTAAGTCTCTTCCTCTTACTTCCATTGACATTTCAGTCATGAGAGGCATTGCACATCCAATTTGCATTTTTATTTGTTCTGCTGTGGTTTCACCAATTGCTAAGTTCATCTCACGTTTGATATAGTTTACAATATCTTCATCTAGTTCGTCTCCTGCCACACGTAAAGAGTGACTTACCACAACACCTCCCAAAGAAATAACTGCTACCTCTGTTGTTCCTCCTCCAATGTCTACAATAATGCTTCCACTTGGTTCTCCTACATCTAAAGATGCTCCTATTGCTGCTGCCATTGGTTCTTCAATCAAATAAACTTCTTTGGCTCCAGCTTGGATAACAGATTCTTCTACTGCTCTTTCTTCTACTTCTGTAATTCCAGAAGGAACACCAACTACTACTCTTGGTCTTCCTACATTATATCTTCTTCCTACTTTTTCAATTAGATTTTTAAGCATTAATTGAGTGGCTGTAAAATCTGCAATTACACCATCTTTCAATGGTCTTACTGCTTTGATTTGTTCTGGTGTTCTTCCGTAGCATGTCTTTTGCTTCATTTCCTGTTGCCATGATATTTCCTGTTTTTCTATCAATTGCAACAACAGATGGTTCTTTTAATACAATTCCTTTTCCTTTTAATGTTACTAAAATATTAGCGGTTCCTAAGTCAATTCCTATGTCTTTTGACCCAAATGTAAAAAGTTTCATTTTATTTCTTTCCTTTCTTATCTCTTTTTTCTTTTAGTCTTTTGTATCTTGAACCATTTTTGAAAAGATACTGGTGTATGTTTTATTTCCAATTACTAAATGGTCTAATAGCTGTATTTGTAATAAATTAGCTGCTTCATATAGACGGTTTGTAAATACGATATCTTGTTGACTTGGTGTAGCATCTCCAGTTGGATGATTATGTACCAAAATTATTTTAGGTGCTCCTATTTTAATTGGTTCTTCTAATACGTCTTTCATAGAAATACTAGCAAAATTAGTACCTCCGCATGGCAATATTTTTTATTTTCAAAATTTCATTTTTACCATTTAGTAGAATTACTTTTGCTATTTCTTTATTTTGAAATCTTAGTTCCTCCATCATAATTTTGGCTAAATCATAAGGTGTATTTACCTTCACCTTTTTAATGTGATTTGGTGTAGCCATTCTGCTTGCTAATTCTCCTACTGCTTTCAGTTGGATTGCTTTTACTTTCCCAATTCCTTTAATTTGCATTAATTCTTCTATGGCTACATTTCTTAAAAAATTAATTCCTTCTGTCTTCGTGTCTCCTAAGTTCAATATTTTTTGTGCTAATTGAACGGAAGTTTCTTGTTTGGTTCCTGTTTTTATGATAATGGCTAATAGCTCTGCATTGGATAATGTTTTTTCACCATACCAATCTAGTTTTTCATAAGGTCGCTCTAATTCAGGTAATTCTTTTATTTTAATTGGCAATTAAATCGTTCCTTTCTTGTTTTTAAATTGCCCCTTTATACTTTTTTATAAATAAATATAGCTAGTACCATTCCAATGATACTGGATATACTAATTTTAAACATTAATGCAAAGGTGATTTTCATAACACTTAAGTCTAGTATAATTGGATTTTCTAATCCAAAGCTTTGACTATAAGATAACCACCAAAGCCAATTCACTTTTGAAGCTAGTTCTCCTAACAATCCCCCTACTACAAGTCCTGATAATATAAATATTAATAAAATCCATATATTCTTTTCTTTGGTTGCCATTTTCTACCTCCATTTTTCCGTTTTTCCTTACGGATATTGCATTTTTATTCTACTTTTGGTATTATATCTTGAATTAACATTTTTTTCAAGTCAATTAGTACATTTTCTCAATTTTCCTTGAAAATATTTTTTGTTTATTATATACTTTATTCATAAAATTAAATAGCAGGTGATTATTATGAAAAAACATATTTTACTAACTATACTTTTACTTTTTACTATTTCTATTTTTGCATCTTTCCTTCCTGTATATGCATCTACTTCTGATTTTACTTATCAACTAGATGCTAATAACAATGCTACTATAACAGCTTATCATGGATCAGAAACTAATGTTACAATTCCTAATACGATTGATGGACATACCGTAAAGTCTATTGGTGTACACGCTTTTGACGAAAATAGAAATACTACAAATGGTAAGATTTTAACCCATATATCTATTAGTGAAGGAATTACTTCTATTGGAGATTATGCTTTTATTGATTGTATCAATTTAGAAAGTATTACTTTACCTGAATCTTTGACTTCTTTAGGAAGTTTTACCTTTATTGGTTGTTCTAAATTACACGAAATAAATATTCCATCTAACCTAAAACGAATTGAAGAATTTGTTTTCCAAGATACTGGTTTTACAGAATTCACTATTCCAGAGGGGGTTGAATATATTGGCTTAGCTGCCTTTCGTTCTTGTAAGAACCTAACAAGTTTTAAAGTTTACACAGATAATGTTTCTTATTATGATAATACGAAAGAAAATTTCTATGATCCAGATACCAACAGTTATATCTCTCCTGAGCCAAAAGATACGGTTTTTGAGTATTGTTCTGATAATCTCGTTTTTTATGGGAATGAAAATTCCTCTACACAAACATATACCAATTTGCATAAACTTCAATTTAAGCTTTTATCTGAATATACAGATGGTACTCCTAATCCTCCTGTGTCAGATGATAAAAAACCAACACAAAAACCTGATAATACAATATCCGACGACACAAAAACATCTAGTATAGATAATACCTTAAAAAACAATGCCACAAAAGATTCCACCATTGCCAACAAAATACTTCCTAAAACTGGTATTGGTTATTGTTTCTTATTTTTATCTATATCATTTGTTATATTATCTATCATTGTCTATCGAAAATATAATACTTTTAAATTTTAATTTTTTATATAAAAGCCACAATTTTAATTACCAAAAATTGTGGCTTTCCATATAATAATAGAAGTAGTATAATATAATTAGTAGAAGTTAAGGAGGAAGTTATCTCTATGAAAATTGAAAAACTAACAGAAAATAAAATTCGAGTTATTATAAATTCAGATGAATTTGGTACAAATGATTTAAATGTACATAGTCTCATGACAAAAGCCATTGAAAAACAAGATATCTTTGGAACCATTTTAAAAAAAGCTGAAAAAGAAGTTTCTTTTTATACAGATGGATGCAAGTTATTGATTGAAGCATTTTCTTCTTTGGAAGATGTTTTCGTTTTCACTATAACGAAGTTTTCACCTGACAATGAATCAAAAAAGAAAAAATTAATTGCTAAAAGAAAATCTTTCCATAGACAGTCTGATTATGCCATTTGTCAGTTTCAAACTTTTGATGCATTTTGTGAATTCTGCAACAGTATTAAATCTTTACATAAAATAGAGGTTGCTAAATTAGCTAAAAATATTACTCTTTATGAATGGAAACATAATTATTATTTAATTTTAAAACATGTAAATATACAATATGAAAATATTAGCTTATTTTATTCCATCTTATCTGAGTTTGGAAAACTTCTTTCCTTTTCAGAAGATTTTGAAACAAAATTACTAGAACATGGAAATATTATTATTAAAAAAAATGCTATTGATATTGGAATAAATTTTTTTACAAATTAATTAAAGATTGCCAAAAAGGACCGTCCCTCTTGGCAATCTTTTAATATACATAATTTTGTGGGTTATACGCAACTCCATTTACTCTCACTTCTAAATGTAAATGTGGTCCTGTTGAGTTTCCTGTTGAACCAACAGAAGCTATTGTTTGTCCTTGTGATACTTGTGTTCCAGCCGATACATATAAACTATTGCAATGTCCATAATAAGTTTGAACACCATTGGCATGTGTTATTACTACCATATTTCCATAGGATCCCTTACGTCCTGAAAAAGTTACTGTTCCTGATGCAGCTGCACCAATAGGAGTTCCTGTAGATGCTGCGATATCTAATCCTGTATGAGAAGAACTTCTTACACTACTTCTTACTCCAAATCTTGATGTAATAATTCCTGATATTGGTCTAGCTAAGTTAATTCCTAAATTTGCTTTTCCTGCTGATGTTGTGAATGATGTATTAACACTTCCTGTTGTTTTTGCTGTTTTTACTAATTTTACTGGTTCTACATATAGTTTGGATACAGCTTCTTCAACTGTAGCCAAATTTTTGATTTCTTCTTCATATTTTTCTACAATAGAAATTTTTTCAATATTTGAACTCTTTTTTTCTTTTAGTCCATTTACTACTTTTTCTGCTTCCTCAAAATTAGAAACATATGACTTTTCTTCTTCATTATCCAAAATAGCATAATAACGATAATAAGTAATTCCTTGTTCTTTTACTTTTTCATATATTTCTTCATCATTTGATACAATATTTCTCTTCAATAAACATAATTTATAATTAGGAAGATTAGCTACTTGCACAAATGCTACATTTTCATTTTCTCCCTCTCCATTTTCTATGTATTGATTGATTTTATGTTGCAATTCTGCCTTATTTTCTGTATATCCTACTTGTTCTCCATTCATAAAAACACTATAAGTAGGCTTGTATAGAAAAGCTATGGCTCCTACTATTAAAAAAGTAGATATCATAAAAAGAACGATAAATTTAATACTTCTTCTGGTATGTATCATTACTTTTCTAAACATTTCTATCATCAATCTCCTTTGTATAAAATCTATTGTAATAATATTGTAATATTTGTTTTTTTGCAAAGAGATTGCATCCTCAATTTCCGTAGGTTTATTTCATTTTTTTAACTTTATCTTCATTTTTTTTCATTTATCTCTCATTTTCATTTTGTAATATTTTTGAAAATTGAGACAAGGGGGACAGGTCTTAACTGTCTCATTTTATATTTTTGATAAAATTTAAAAATGAGACAGTTAAGACCTGTCCCCCTTGTCTCATTGTTGTAATTCTGTTTTTACTGTACTAATTTCTGTTGTAGTCGCTTTTTGAGCCGGTACATAGTATCCCTTTGCTTGTGCAATTTTAAATAGTTCATATTGAAAACTTTCATCATTATTTCTAATTTGTTGAAAAGTCTGTCTTAATTGCATATTTTCTGACTCAGATATGGCTGTTTGATAAGCCGTTAAATCTGCTTTTACACTCCCTAATATGTCATTTACCATTGTTTTTTCATCCATTTTTCTACCTCCTTTTAATTGTTTAAAAATGTCATTAATTTTTGTTTTGTGTTTAATGCATCCTGTGCTGATTTTGAAAATAATTGTTTTATTTGAGGGTCAACAGCTTGTGAAGAATAAGTATTTAATTTTTGATAAGCGGTTTCATGTGCTCCAATTAAATGTCTTAAATGTTGTAATTCAATTTGATTTAAATCTGCCATTTTTATCCTTCCTTTCTTTTCATATTCTTACTGTATTTTTTCCTTTTTTCAAAATTTTATACAAAAAAAATAGATAAATATTTCTATTTATCTATTTTTATTTTATTAACTTCTATCTTTTAATCTTATAACATAATAAACTGGTTGATTATAAGTAATTTTTAGTGGTCCTAATGTGGTAAATGTATAATTACTTCTAGTTCCTTTTCCATTTTGTCCCATTCTTCTGCCTGCATCGTACCATTTTCCATTTCCTGCATATACATTAGTATGCCCTTTATAAGTAAGAATATCGCCTTTTTTTAGTTTTCCTTCTTTAACTAATGTTTTTGGTCTTTTTGCTCCACCAATTCTAGTAAGCGTTGCATATTTTTTCAAAGTAGATTTTACTTTGGTTTGGCTATTCTTTTTATAGGTAATTCCTCCTGAATTATTTCCATAGAACTTTTGATTTGCTGTAAAAATACCACAATCATGTAATGCCCACATTACATAGTCTGCACAGTTAGTAGTTAATACTTTAGAATTTAATGCACTTTGGAATGTCTTTTTAAATGGTAATTTATTTTCACTATGTACTCCATTGGTATATTTCCAATATCTTCTTGCTTTATAATCAGATTGCACTCTTTGTGATATCTTCTCTAAAGCTGCTATAAAACTTGTTACATTTTTGTCTTTTGTCACTTTACCAGAGTTATTCTTTTTATCTGTGTTTGCTGGTTTTTGTGCTGGTGCATTAGGATCTACTTTAAAATATATTGTTCTTACAGCTTTTTGAGAACTATAATCTTCTGTTATAATTTTTAATTTGTAGACTTCGTTATTTGCTTTAAATTTGGTTAAGTCAATGTCTATTTTTTGTTCTCCAGCTCCTAATTCTGTAAATTTATGAATTTCTTTATTTCCATTATTCATATCTTGCACTTTTACATATTTCGTACCTGCATTATCTTTAATTCCTAAAGATAATACATTTCCTCCTGCAACTGGATGAATCATTCTTGGCGCATCATTTAATGCATAGTATTTAACAGTTTTTCCATTTACTTTTTTAGATTTTACAGAAATCTTAAAATATGATTTTTGAATATTTCCTGTTCCATCTTTTACTTCCACATAAAATTGTTTTTCTTTCCCTTTTAACAATTTACTATGTGATAAGGTATAAATATGTTTTTTACTGTCGTTCGTATTGGATGATGAGAAATTGATTTTCTTCTTTTCTCCCTTTGCGTTTACAGTATATAATTGTACTGAACTAATTTCATTATTATCTTCCATGCTAATAGTAATATCTGCTAATTTTTCTTTATCAATTGTTAAATATTTTCTTGGTGCATTATTAAAGCCTAAAAATCCTACTGAAGCTGCATTACTATATTGAAATGCACTTCCTATAAAAATTAAGGAAGCTGTTATTATCATTATTATTTTACTCTTATTTTTTCGATTCATACGAACTCACTCCTTTGTATAACCTTCCTTTCTATTATAACATTTTCTTACTAATATTGCAAATTTCTACATAATTTTTACATTTATATACGAAAAAATAGATAAATATTTCTATCTATCTATTTTTTCTTTGTTTAACTTCTATCTTTTAATCTTATAACATAATAAACTGGTTGATTATAAGTAATTTTTAGTGGCCCAAATGTTGTAAATGTATAATTAGCTCTTGTTCCCTTACCATTTTGCCCCATTCTTCTACCTGCGTCATACCATTTACCATTTCCTGCATATACATTAGTATGTCCTTTGTAGGTAAGAATATCACCTTTCTTAAGTTTTCCTTCACTCATTAATGTTTTTGGTCTTTTCTTTCCTCCAATTCTAGTAAGAGTTGCATATTTTTTCAAAGTAGATTTTGTTTTTGTTTTACTATTTCTTCTATAGGTAATTCCTCCAGAATAATTTCCATAGAATTTTTGATTTGCTGTAAAGATGCCGCAATCATGCAATGCCCACATTACATAGTCTGCACAATTGGTATTTCGCACATTATCTTTAAGTGCCTTTTCAAATGTCTTTCTGTTTGGTAATTTATTTTCACTATGTATTCCATTGGTATATTTCCAATATCTTTTTGCTTTATAGTCAGATTGTACTCTTTGTGATATTTTTTCTAGAGCTGCTACAAAGCTTGTTACATTTTTATTTTTTGTATCTCCTTCTGTTTTTTCTTTCTTTTCAGTCGTTGATTTCTGCTCTTTTGCATTTGGATCTACTTCAAAATATATCGTTCTTACTGCTTTTTGAGAACTATGGTCTTCTGTTATAATTCTTAACTTGTAAATTTTATCATTAACTTTAAATTTTGTTAAATCAATATCTATTTTTTGTTCTCCTGCACCTAATTCTGTAAATTTATGAATTTCTTTATTTCCATCATTCGCATCTTGTATTTTTACATACTTGGTACCTGCATTGTCTTTAATTCCTAAAGACATTGTATTTCCACTTGCAACTGGATGAATCACTCTTGGGGAATCGTTTAATGCATAATATTTAACAGTTTTTCCATTCACTTTTTTAGATTTTACACAAACTTTAAAATATGATTTTTGGATATTTCCTGTTCCATCTTTCACTTCAACATAAAATTGTTTTTCTTTTCCTTTTAACAATTTACTATGTGATAAAGTATACACATGCTTTTTACTATCTTCTGTATTAGCTGAAGAAAAGTCAATTTTCTTCTTTTCTCCTTTTGCATTTACAGTATATAATTGCACAGAGCTAATTTGATTATTATCTTCCATTCTAATCGTAATATCTTCTAATTTTTCTTTACTCACGGTAAGATATTTTCTTGGTGCATTATTAAAACGTAAAAATCCTACTGAAGCTGCATTACTAGAATAAAACACACTACTGGTAGCAACAATTAGAACTGTTAAAACAATAGTTATCATTATTTTATTTACATTTCTCAAATCCATAGCAACCTCCTCCTTTGTATGACTTTCTTCCTTTATTATAACAATTTCTTACTAAAATTGCAAATTTCTACATAAAAAAAGCATTTTTTCAATGCTTTCTTACTTGTTTTTATTCAATAATTTCCAAATTAGCAAATCTTGCCATCAATCTTTTATGCCCCACTTTGTCGAAGTTAATATCTACTTTTAAATCTTCCCCTTCTGGCTCTACTATGTTTATCGTTCCTTCTCCAAATTTTTTATGGAAAACTCTAACTCCTGCTTCAAATTGGGATAAGTCTACTTTTTGATTATTAGAAGATGCTTTTTTTCCTAAGTTGTTCAAGAAACTTTCTGCTGTTCGAAATGCAAAGTTACTATTACTTTTAGCTGCCATTACAGGTTCTCTTTCTTCCACTTTATAAGTTTTAATATTTCCATTGTTTTTACTTCCATAGGTCCATGTATAAGAAGAATTTTTAAAGATTTCTTCTTTATTGGAAGTTTGTCCAAAAGCTTCTTCATATCCTTCCAATAGTTCTTCTGGAATTTCTTGCAAAAATCTAGATACTGGATTATAACTGGTTGAACCAAATATCGTTCTTTGTTTACTACAAGTTAAATACAAGTTTTCTTTTGCTCTTGTAATTCCTACATAGCATAGTCTTCTTTCTTCTTCTAATTCTCTTGGTTCCATCATGGATTGATGTCCTGGAAAAATCCCTTCTTCCATCCCTACTAAGAATACAACTGGAAACTCTAATCCTTTAGCACTATGCAATGTCATTAAAGTTACCATTTCTTCTGTTTCTTCCATGTTGTCTAGGTCACTTGATAGGGTAATTCCTTCTAAAAATTCACTTAAAGAATTTTCAGCAAATTCTTCTTCGAATTCTATTGCAACGGTTAAGAATTCGTCTAGATTGGCAATTCTATTTTCTGCTTCTATGGTATTTTCTTGTTCTAATGCTTTGGTATAACCAGATTTTTTTAATGTTAATTTAATTAATTCTGAAATGGTTAACTTGTCTTTTTGTTCTTTTAGTTCTTCCATTATGTTGATAAATTCTCTAGAATTTAAGAATACACGGTTTAGTCCATATTCATCTGCTTTTTTTATTACTTCATACATACAAGTTTCACTAGCATTCGCCAATTGTTCTACTTTGTCTAAACTTGTCTTTCCAATTCCTCTTTTTGGTTCATTAATAATTCTTTTTAAGCTTAAGTTGTCACTGCTGTTTTGAATTAATCTTAGATACGCAATTAAGTCTTTTATTTCTTTTCTTTCATAGAATTTTAGCCCGCCTATAATTTTATAGGGAATATTTTCTCTTCTAAATATATCTTCAATTGCTCTAGATTGTGTATTCATTCGATATAGTACTGTAAAATCCGAATATTTATAATATTCTTCTCTTTTTAAGTGTCCAATTTGCTCTACAATATAAGCTCCTTCATCATATTCGTTATCTGCTTGGTATACATGTGGTAAATTTCCTTCTTCATTTTGCGTCCAAAGTTCTTTTTTATATTTTACTTCGTTGTTCTTAATAACACTATTGGCTGCTTTTAAAATATTGGCTGTACAACGATAATTTTGTTCTAATTTTATAATTTTAGTTCCTGGAAAGTCTCGTTCAAAGTTTAAAATGTTAGAAATGTCAGCTCCTCTAAAGCTATAAATTCCTTGATCATTGTCTCCTACTACGGTAATATTTCCATTTCTAGAAGCAAATAGTGTAATCAATGTAAATTGTGCTTTGTTGGTATCTTGATACTCGTCTACTAATACGTATTTAAATTTATTAGAATAATATTCTAATATGTCTGGATTTTCCATCATGATTTTTATGGTATAATTGATAATGTCATCAAAGTCTATTGCATTGTTTTCTTTTAGTCTTTTTTGATATAATTCATAGACAGTAGCAATTTTTTCTTTTCGAAAGTCTCCATTCGCTCTTGTGGTATATTGTTCTGGCTCTAACATTTCATTTTTAGCATTGCTGATTTCTGCTAATACACTTCTATCAGTAAACATTTTATCATCAATCGCTAAATCTTTTAAACAGTTTTTGATTAGTGTTTTTTGATCACTTGTATCAAATATAATAAAAGAAGAGTCAAATCCAATTCGATCGATAAATCTTCTTAAAATTCGCACACAAATAGAGTGAAAAGTTCCCATCCAGATGTCTTTTGCAACATCTCCTACTAAGTTAGTAATCCTTTCTTTCATTTCATTAGCTGCTTTGTTAGTAAAGGTAATTGCAATGATGTCCCAGGGTTTTGCTCCTTTTTCTCCTATTAGATACGCTATTTTATGTGTTAATACTTTGGTTTTTCCACTTCCTGCTCCTGCAATTACTAGGCATGGTCCTTCTGTATTGGTTACAGCTTCATATTGTTTATCATTTAATCCTTCTAATATATTTGGCATTTTTTTCTCCTATTCTGATTTCTTATTTTGTTCCTGATTATATCTTCTCTTCTAAAAAAAGTCAATAGAATTTCAAAATTTTTCAAACATTTTTTCGCTTGCTGTTGCTGCATGTTTTAAGGAGTATCCCCCTATTCCCTAAAACCGGGATTTAAGGGGGCGTCCCTAAATCCCGGTTGCAAAGATTCCTATTAGAAATCCTATTATATTTCCAATAGCTGTCATTCTACCATGATACAAATGATTTGCTTCTGGTACTAATTCTCCTGATACAATGTATAGCATGGCTCCGTGCAGCAAAACTTAAACAAATAGCTATGATTTGTTCTGAAATAGAACCAATAATAGCTCCAAAAAAGGCTCCTATTCCTGTAGTAATCCCAGATAATACTACATAAAAAATGACTTTAGATATTTTCATACCTCCATTTTTCATAGGTACTGCCATGGATATTCCTTCTGGTATATCATGTAAACAAATAGCCAGTGCTAAACTTAGCCCTAATTTCATAGATGCTTCAAAACCAGAACCAATGGCTAATCCTTCTGGGAAGTTATGTATGGCTAATCCAATGGATACAATAATTCCTGTTTTTAGCAAAGTATTTTTTCCTTTGTTTTTTTCTATCTGACCACTAAATCTTTTTTCTACAAGTAAATCACAAATTATCATTCCTATAATTCCTATTATAATTCCTATTACTACATTTAAAATGGAACTAATTCCTAAAGCTTCTGGTACTAAGTCAAAACAGATAACTGCCATCATAAGTCCAGAAGCAAAGGCTAATATAAAACTTAAAAATTTATTGGAATGCTTTTTAATGATAACTCCTAGAATTCCTCCGCATAGTGGTTCCAAAGGTTCCAAAAAATAAACCTAAAAGTGTTGTTTTGATAATTCCTTCCACATCTTTCTCCTTTTTTGCTTTTTCTTCTATTTTATTAAAAAACTTCTATTTTATTCTCGCTTTATATTTCCCTATGGCAACTTTCATGCTAAAAGCACCCTAACATTGTTAGGATGCTTTTCCATTTTATTCTTCACCTTTTAATCTTTCTGCTCTGTCTGCTGCAATTAAGTTATCTATCATTTCGTCAATATCACCATTTAAGAAGTTTTCCATTTGATAAATGCTCATTCCAATTCTATGGTCCGTAATTCTTCCTTGTGGATAATTATAAGTTCTTATCTTTTCACTTCTATCTCCTGAACCTACTTGAACTCTTCTAGCATTTGTAATTTCACTGTCTTGCTTTTCTTTTTCAATTTCATATAGTTTTGTTTTCAACATTTTCATAGCATTGTCTTTGTTTTGAAATTGTGATCTTTCAGTTTGACATTCTACTACAATTCCAGATGGTTCATGGATTAATCTTACTGCTGATGAAGTTTTGTTAATATGTTGTCCCCCTGCTCCAGATGCTCTAAAAACTTCCATTTTAATGTCAGCTGGATTGACTTCAATTTCTACATCTTCTACTACTGGCAATACAGCAACTGTTGCTGTTGATGTATGAATTCTTCCACTGCTTTCTGTGTCTGGAACTCTTTGTACTCTATGTACACCACTTTCAAATTTTAGCCTGCTATAAACTCCTTTTCCTGTAATCATAAAAGAAATTTCTTTGTAGCCTCCTAATCCTGTTTCGTTTTCATTTAACACTTCTAACTTCCAATGCCTTTTTTCGGCATACATGGTATACATTCTAAATAGAGTTCCTGCAAATAAAGCAGCTTCTTCTCCTCCTGCTCCTGCTCTAATTTCACACATAATGTTTTTATCATCGTCTGGATCTTTTGGAATTAACAAAATTTTTAGTTCTTCTTCTATTTTGGGTAAGTTTTCTTTTGCTTCGTAATATTCTGCTTCTGCTAATTCTTTCATTTCTGGGTCTTGCATTAGTTCTTCTGCTTCTGCCATTGCTTGTTTTACTTTTTTATATTCTCTAAATTTTAATACAATATCTTCTATACTTGCATGTTCTTTCATTAATTTTTGCCACTCAGATTGGTTTGCTATTACTTCTGGATCTGCAATTAATTTTGTTAATTCCTCATACCTTTTTTCTACAGCTTCTAATTTCTCAAACATAATCATTCTCCTTTTTTGATTTTGCTTTTGGTATTATACTACATTTTTCCAATTAATTCAAGAGAAGAAACATCAAGTTCCAAGTTTTTGCAAGGAAAGGTTACCCTATATAATTTTGAAACACTGCGTAAGCGACCAAACGAATGAAATGAGTGCGATTGGAGCAACCGTCCATTATTTTTTATTTCGGGTGGTTGCGACACACAAAGTGTAAAAAATTATATAGGGTAACCTTTCCTTGCAAAAACTTGAAAATTCATTCTTACATCTTTACCCAATTAAATTCTACTTGTAAATCTTCTAAAATCTCTTTTTCTCGATTGGTACAAGTAAATATTAAAATTTGATGCTGTTGAAATCTGGTAACTATATATTGTAAAATATTTTTTAATCTTTCATTATCATAATATGCAAATGCTTCATCTAAAACAATTGGCATTTTTTCCTCTGATAATTCTTCTGTCATCGCAAGTCTTAAAGAAAGATATAATTGGTCAATCGTTCCTATACTTAATCGAGAAGCTGGTATATAATTCCCATTTTCTAATTCTACGACTAATCCAATTTCATCATTAAATCTTACGTGATTATATTTGTTATCCGTAATTTCAGAAATAGTCTCTGACAATTTGTCTGTAAATCTAGGGGTAACTGTATTTTTCATTTTATTATAACTTTGTTCTAAAATAGACTTTGCTAAGCTCATACTTTGTTCTAATTTTTTTAAGTTTACCATTTTTTCTTTATTGTCAACTATTTTTTCTTCTATGTTAGATAAATTTTCTAACTTCGGTTCTATATTTTGATTGTCTAAATCTAATGTATGTAATTGTATTTTTTGATTACTTAACTTACTTTCTAAGTTTTGTATTTCTAAATTAATTTCTTCTAAATTGTTATTTTCTTCAAAATTATTTTTCACATTATTTATTTCTTGTTTTAATTCTTTATTATTTTTTTCTAATAAATCAATTTCAAAATTAAGTTGTTTTATCTCGGTATTTATTTTTTCTATTTTATTTTTTATATTTTTTTCTTTCTTTTTTATTTTATTTTTAAAAAATAACCAAAAAATTAAAACCATTGGTACTGTAAGTAAAAAAATTAAATTTAAAAATTTATTTTTAATAAAAATAAATTGTAAAATATTTATTAAAATAATAATAGAAAAAATAATAAATATTATTTTATTTAATTTATTTTTCTTAAAATCTATTTTTTTATTTTTCTCAAAAATATTTTTATTTTCTAAATTAATTTCATTAATCTTATTTTTTATTGTATCTATTTTTTTATCATTTTCATTTTTTAAATTTACTTTTAAATTGATTTTTTCATTTTCAATTTTTTCATTTTCTTGTTTTAGTTTTCTTTCTTTTAAAATTTTAATTTCATTTTCTATGGCCCCTATTTCTTTTGCCAAACTATTTTTATTTTCTTCTATATTGTATTTTACGTCAACATATTTTTCTAATTCTTCTTTTTCTTTTTCTAAATTAATAATTTCTTTCTCAATTATATTAATTGGCTTTTCTCTTGACCTTTCGGTTCCAATTTCATCTAGAATACGTCTATTAATTCGATCAATTGCTCTTTTAAAAGATACATTATCTTCTCCTGTTCCTACTAAATTTGCAATTTTTTGTATTAACACATTTTGATCCTGTTTTTCTAATTTTACTTCTTGTTGATTAACAAATATGGTAGATAAGAATAAAGCTTCATCTACTTTTGTTTGTTCATAAAAGAATTCATTTCCTTTACTTTTGTCTATATTAAATTCTTTTGAAATATCTTCCATTTGTTCATTAAATATTTTCGGATTTTTCTTTTTAAAGTCTCGAAATATTTCATATTTATTTCCGTTATCTAATTGATAAGCTAACTTCCCAGAAAAATCATCTCCTATCCATGGTAAATATTTTTCAAAATTAGATATTTCTTTTCCTTTTTTATTTTTAGAAATTCCATAAAAAGAATTCGCAATAAAATTTAATAAAGTAGATTTTCCTGCTTCGTTTTTTCCATATATGATATTAATATTATCCTTAAATTCTATCTCTTTTTCTTTTAGCTTTCCATATCCATTTATTTTTAATTGATTAATTTTCAAATTTTTTCTCCTTCGATGTTTTTTGGGACTTAGGTCAAAAAACATCATTTCAATTTTTTGTAATTTATTTTTCTTTCTTCCCAAAGTGATGTTTTTTGACCCCGTCCCAAAAAACATCGCTCTTATTCTAAGGCTTCTAATCCTATTTCAATTGCTTTTTCTATTATTTCCTTTTCTTCTAATTCTTCGGTTTGTTCTAATTTTTCAAGCATCTCTTTGGCAAATAATCCTTTTAGTGTGTTTTCGTTCGCCATTTTTTCTAAATCATAGGCTATTTTTGTGTGGTCTTTTATTTTTATAATTCTTTGGTTTTCGATATATTTTAGTAATTCGTATTTGTTTATTTCAAAGTTTCTACTTCCTGTTAATATAATCTTTATGTATTCATTTTTTGCTATTTCAAGTTGGTTTATTTTTTCAATTAATTCTTCTTTCGATAAAAATTCTGTAATATCCATTTCTATCTCTTTGAATTGTTCGTCATCCAGCGGAATGAATTCTACTTTTAGTTGTTCTTTTTCAATTTCTCCTACTATCATTCCATGTTCTCCTAATTCATCAAATCCTAGAGAAATCGCAGAACCTGGATAAACAATATGGGTAGCATAATCTGGTTTATGGATATGTCCTAAAGCAATATAGTCAAATTTCTTTTCTTGCAATAATCTCCTTGTCATAGAATTGTATTGCTTTTCTTCTAGTGATGCTCCATCTAAAGTTCCGTGGATGATTAATAGATTTAGTTTGCTTTCATCTTCTATTTCAAATTCTTCTATTCCACAGTTTGTACAATAAAAATCATCAAATCCGTAGCCATAGATATTCACATTTTCTTCTTCTATTTTTTCAATTCTACTATGAAAAATTGTTACATTTTCATTCCAGTTGAATTTGTTATAATAAGAATTTTTTAAGTACGGGTCATGGTTACCTGGACTAATAAAAATTTTGGTGTCTGATATTTCTTTGAATAGATTATTGATATATTCTATCGTAGATTGTTTAATATATTTATGCTCGTATAAATCACCAGAAATAAATAAATATTCTATTTTATTTTCTTTTATATATTCAATTACTCTTTTAAAGACTTTTCTTTGTTCTAGTCGACGTAAATTTCCCAATATGTCTTTATCTGATAGGTTGACAAATGGACTGTCAAAATGCATATCTGCTATATGTACAAATTTCATTCTTTTCCCTCTTTTCTTTTGTGTCATTTTACTATATTTTTTCTTTTTTGGCAAGGAATTCGCGAAAATATTTTCGTTATTTGATGCATCTTAACCATTATAACCTTTATTACTGCTAATTCTAAGTACAATAATAATATTGTAGAATGCAAAGCACTAGATGTAACATACAAAAAGAGAGTTCAAGCTGAACTCTCCTTTTATTTCATAATTGAAGATGTGTCCCAAAAACGACATATATGTCGGAAAAGAACCGTCCCCAATACGACATCATTCCGCCTTTGCTAATATAAT
>CANEEJ010000015.1 GCA_947426525.1 uncultured Clostridium sp.
AAGGAATCATTCAAGAAGCATTAATTGAAACAATTGGATGTTCAGGAATGACACACTCAGCTGCTATGGCAGGAGAAATTTTAACAGGAAAAACACTATTAGAAGCTTTAAATACAGACTTAGTATGTGATGCTATTAATACAGCAATGAGAGAATTATTCCTACAAATTGTATATGGTAGAACACAAACTGCATTCTCAGAAGGAGGACTTCCAGTAGGAGCGGGATTAGAAGATTTAGGAAAAGGGCATACTTCACAAGTAGGAACCATTTATTCAAGTACATTAAAAGGTCCTAGATACTTAAATTTAGCAGAAGGATACATAGTTGAAATTGGTTTAGATAAAGATGACCAAATCATTGGATATAAATATGTTCATTTAGGAAAAATGATGGATAATATTAAAGCTGGAATTGAACCAACAGAAGCAATTGAAAAAGCATCTGGAACTTATGGAAGATTTGATGAAGCAGTTAAGAAGATTGACCCAAGAAAACAATAATGTCGTATTGGGCACACATCTTTATAGATAAGGAAAATACAAGTAAAAATAAGGAGGAATAAAAATGGCAGTAACATTTGAAAGTTATGAAAGAAGAATAGACCAAATAAAACCAGTAATGGAAAAATACGGAATTGGAAGTTTTGAAGAAGCATTAGAAATATGTAAAGAAAAAGGATTTAATCCTTATGAAATTGTAAAAGGAGTACAACCAATTTGCTTTGAAAATGCAGCATGGGCTTATACGCTAGGAGCAGCTATTGCTGTAAAAAAAGGATGTACCAAAGCAGCAGATGCAGCTAAAGCAATTGGAGAAGGACTACAAGCATTTTGTATTCCAGGATCTGTTGCTGATGACAGAAAAGTTGGATTAGGACATGGAAACTTAGCTTCTATGCTATTATCAGAAGATACAAAATGTTTTGCATTCTTAGCAGGACATGAATCTTTTGCAGCAGCAGAAGGA
The DNA here is from genome assembly GCA_947426525.1 of uncultured Clostridium sp. Lineage (GTDB taxonomy): Bacteria > Bacillota > Clostridia > TANB77 > CAG-508 > CAG-269. Next base: position 970 of record CANEEJ010000015.1, read on the forward strand.
GCAATTGGAATTGCAAAATCAGCTAATAAAGTTAGAAAAGAACCATTAAGAGTTATCTTAAACGGACTAGGAAAAGATGCTGCACAAGTTATTTCAAGAATTAATGGATTTACCTATGTAAAAACAGACTTTGACTTCTTTACAGGAAAAGTAAAAGTAGTAGAAGAAATTGCTTACTCAGATGGAGAAAGAAGCAAAGTAAGATGCTATGGCGCAAATGATGTTAGAGAAGGTGTAGCTATTATGTGGATGGAAGATGTTGATGTATCTATTACAGGAAACTCAACTAACCCAACAAGATTCCAACACCCAGTAGCAGGTACCTACAAAAAAGAAAGATTAGCAGAAAACAGAAAATATTTCTCAGTTGCATCAGGTGGAGGAACAGGAAGAACTCTTCACCCAGACAATATGGCAGCTGGACCAGCTTCTTATGGTATGACAGATACAATGGGAAGAATGCACTCAGATGCACAATTTGCAGGTTCATCATCTGTACCAGCACATGTTGAAATGATGGGACTAATCGGAATGGGTAACAACCCAATGGTTGGTGCATCAGTTGCAGTAGCAGTTGCAGTAGAAGAAGCTATGAAATAATCATAATTAAGTAAAAATTAAATGCGAAAGAGCTTGAAAAAGCTCTTTTTTATATTAAAAATTAGCGATTGTTGAAAAAAGTACAAGTTATATGGTATAATAACCATGCAAAATAAAAGGAGGAAAAATAATGATATTATTAGACAACTGGGTAGCACTAGTAATCATGTATTTAATATTAGCAACCCTATTTACACAATTTTATAAAATAGCTACTAAAACAATGCAAAAAACAGGGGCATTAACTGTGCTATTACAAGTTATGGCAGGTTTAACAGCCTTATTGCTATGTCCATTTTTTGAATTCAAATTTCCAACTGATATTAGAATTTATATCATGCTGGGAATATCCATTATATTTTATACCATATCAGATAGAGTAAACACAACAGTAAGAAGTGGAATAGAGGCATCTACATTTAACATATTGCAACAACTATCAACCACATTTATGATATTTGCCGGATTAGTATTTTTTAAAGAAGAATTTGTCTTAATAAAATTTATAGGAGCCATGCTAATTATATTTAGTAATATTCTAATTTTTTATAAAAAAGGGAAATTTGAATTTAATAAATATATTGCTTTAGGTATTTTATCCAACATATCGTATACTATTGCACTATTCTTAGATGTAAATAATACAGAACATTTTAATTTACCATTCTATGTTGCAACTACATTAATGATACCATCTATAATTGTTATGATTTTTGATAGGGTTAAGCCATCTGAGATAAAAAATGAATTAGTAAAAGGAAATAAAAAAGCAATTATAATTACAGCATTATCTTGGGGAACTATGATAATAAGTCAATTAAGAGCTTATCAATTACAAAAAGTTAGCATTGTAGCACCATTATGTGCTTTAACAGTCATTTTGAATGTAATAGTTGGATATCTGTTTTTGAAAGAAAAAGATAGTATGATTAAAAAGATAATAGCAGCTATTTTAATTATTATTAGTGTCATATTAATCAAAATTTAGTAAAAATTACCTGTAAATAAAATGAAAAAATGACAAATACTATCAAAAGAAAAGGAGATAGTAAAACATGGAATATAACAATTTGCAGGATAATATAAGGAAGAATGAATATAACGACAGAACACATGGAATATTACAGTGGATAAAAGAAAATAGAACAAAGGAAGAATGGGCAAAAGATCCCAATGCTTTTGAATTGACAAATGTATTTTTATTAGGAGCAAAATATAGACAAGAGGGAGAACCAGTTAATAGTGAAACAGTGGAAGAAATGTGGAAAGTACGTTCTAAAGATTTTGAGCATGCAGGGGTATCTGGTCAAAGCTTTGTTTATAAAATTTGTGAAGATGCTTATTATGCATTCCAAAAAGGAAAAGTGTTAGTAAATGATGAAGCTTCTCATCATGCTCTAAGAAAAATGGCAGGAATTGGTTTATATTGTAGTCAACAAAAAAGAGATAAAGGAGCAGTTGAATATAATAATCCGAATGAACTGTTAGAATTAATAGAAGCCTCTAAAACTTTGAAAGGAGTACATCCAGATTTATACGAAAAATATCAATTTCAAGCAAATTTAGAGAGATTATGTGAGATACAACCAGAAAATAATCTGCAAAGTGAAATACAGGAAGCTATGAACAATTTAGAACACAAAACAGAAAAAAGCAAAGAAATAAAAACAGAAGAGATAGAGAAATAAAAAGGCAGAAACGATAGCTTCGTTTCTGTCTTTAAACATTCTATTTTTTATCTGTTTTTTTATCAGATAAAACTTCTTTCATAGCACCTAGTGAGCTTAAAGCACTTGTTGCTTCAAAAGGAATAAATACTTTATTTGCTTCGCCTTTTGCTACTTCTTCAAGAGCTTCTAAAGATTTTAATTGAACTAACTTTTCATTTGGATCAGCTTTTTTCATAGCGTCATAAATCATTTGAATTTCCTTTGCTTTTGCATCAGCTACTTCACGGATAGCTTGTGCTTCACCGGCAGCTCTACGAATTCGAGATTCTTTATCAGCTTCTGCTTCTAAGATAGCTGCTTGTTTTTTACCTTCTGCAATAGTAATAGCAGATTGTCTTTGAGCTTCAGATTCTAGAATTAAAGCTCTTTTATTTCTCTCTGCATTCATTTCTTTTTCCATGGCATCTCTAATATCAGCAGGAGGAGTAATATCTTTGATTTCTACTCGATCAATTTTACATCCCCATCTATCAGTTGCTTCGTCTAAAACAACACGTAATTGATTATTAATACCATCTCTTGAACTAAAGGTTTCGTCTAAGTCCATTTTACCAATGATATCACGGATGGTTGTAATAGCTAAATATTCGATACCTTTCTTTAAGCTTTGAATTTCATATACTGCTTTAGCAGGATCTGTTATTTGATAGAATACAACTGTATCAATTGTAATCGTAACATTATCTTTTGTAATAACACCTTGAGGTGGAACATCCATTGTTTGTTGTTTAAGGCTTACAACACTTCTTACATGGTCGAAAAATGGAATGATAATGGTAAGACCAGCATCTGCTACCTTATAAAATTTTCCTAATCTTTCGATAATGTATACCTCAGATTGTTTAACAATCTTAATAGACATTGCTGCTATTATTAAAATAATAACAAGTAAAACTAATAAAAACCACATAATTTTTCCTCCCTTATAAAAATTATATATATGATTATTTAGTTATCTGTAAGGTTTTGTTTTAACTAACAGCTAACTTAAATTAAAAACTATTTTTGAATGGGTACAACAATTGCTTTAACCCCTTTTATTTCTTTGATTTCAACTTCAGTACCTTGTGGAATACTCATGTCATTTAGACCCATAGCTGACCATACTTCACCATTTACTTTTATTTGTCCGTGTTGCTTGAATGGAATCGATGTCTTTAATCACTAATCCTGTTTTTCCAATACTAGAATAAACGTTGGTCTTTACGCCTTCTTTTTTATCTACAAATTTTTGGATAAATGGTTTAGTCGCAAAGATTAAAACTGTGGATGATAGGACAAATACAGAGGTTTGTATGATTAAGTTACTGGTAAATAGGCTAACAAACATAGCAAGTAAGGCTCCAATTGCAAACCAGAAGATTAAAAATCCTACTGTCATAATTTCTAAAATAAGACAAATTCCTGCTATAATTAACCACATTTGCCACATGTTAATTTCCTCCTTTGATACCAATTATTACTATTATATCACATGTTTATGAAAAAAGAAATAGTTTTATGTTGATTTTGAAAAATAAAAAATGTTTTAATAGCCATCAAATTAATTGAATAAAATCCAAAAAAATGTACATAACAAGAAAAAGGAGTGTACGTTTTTTATGGAAGAAAAAAACAAAAAAGAGCAAAAAGAAAAACAAGTTGAATATGGAATAGCAGAAGTAGGGGAAGATGCCACAAAATATGGAGAATTCATCTCATCGTATTTTGCATGGGTATCATTACCACAACAAAAAGAAAAAGTAGAAGAATTAGAAGATATAACAAAAGAACCAAAAGATAAAAAGTAGAAAAATAAAGTGAAAAAGTGAGAAAAAGAAAGAAAATATAATAAAAATTAAAAAAGAAACAAGAAAAAGGTCAAAGAAGGTCATAAAACAACTTTGAAAAAATAAAAAAAGAAAGTATAATATATTATAGGTCAAAGAAAGTCAAAGATAAAACAGGAAATGGAGATGAAAAAAATGAGAATGTCAGATATCATAGAAGAATTTATCAAAGAACTATTTGAAGAAGAAAACAGTATTGAAATACAAAGAAACGAACTAGCAGAACAATTCAACTGTGTACCATCACAAATCAACTATGTCATAGCAACCAGATTTAAGCCATCACAAGGATATTATGTAGAAAGTAGAAGAGGAGGAGGAGGTCACATTACAATAAAAAAAGTAAACAACACAAAATCTGACTACATCATGCATATCATAAATAATATAGGAAATGAAATAACATCTAATGAAGTAGACATACTAATTAGTGATTTTCTAACCTATGACATCATAGAAGCAAAAGAAGCAAAACTAATAAAAGTAGCAACCAGTGACAATGTTTTGCAATTAGACAAAACAGAAAAAGACAAAGTAAGAGCCAGAATATTAAAAAATATGTTATTAAACCTAGAATGATGTTTTTTGGGACGGGGTCAAAAAACATCATTGTCCAAAGAGAAGAAATAAAATATTTAAAGAGAAAAATAAAACGATGTTTTTTGACCCCGTCCCAAAAAACATCGGGAGGAGGAAATAAAATGTTGTGCGATAATTGTGGAAAAAGAGAAGCAAATGTGAGATATTCAGAGAATATAAATGGAAGAAAGAAAGAATTAAATTTATGTGAGGAGTGTAGTAGAAAATTAGGAATAAATCATATGGATTTTAACATGCCAATCAATTTTTCTAGCTTTTTTGGAGAGTTCATGGAGGATTTTACAGCACCAGAGTTGATGACTATGCCGTTATTTAATGAAATAAAAGCACTTAAGTGTAATCATTGTGGATTTACTTTTGATGATATAGCAAATAATGGAAAATTAGGATGTGGAAGTTGCTATGAGGTATTTGAAGAAAGATTAGATCCTATTCTTAGGAGAATACAAGGTGCTAATCAGCATGTGGGAAGAGTAGGAAAAATAATAGATAATAAAATAGAACAAAAAATAAACCAAGAAACAGTTGCAAAAAAAGATGTGAAACAATCTAAATTAGAAAAATTGCAAGAGGAATTAAAACAAGCTATTAAAGAAGAACGATATGAAGAGGCAGCTAAAATAAGAGACAAAATAAAGGAAATAGACAAATAGAAACAAAAAACAAAGAGAAAAATTGCCAAAAAGGACCGTCCCTACTGGCAAAAGGAGGAGAAAATGAACTGGTATTTACAAAGTTGTGAGAATTCAGATGTAGCCAAAAGTACAAGAATACGTTTAAGTAGAAATTTACATGGTTTTAAATTTAATTTGAGTGAAAAGCAAGAGTTAGAAGCTTTGGAAAATAAAATAAAAGAAAGTTTGTATGCAATTGGTTATGGATTGAAATTTTTAAAATTGAAAGATATGGATGATATTACTAAAATGAGTTTAGTGGAAAAGAATTTGATTAGTCCAGAGTTTGCTCTAAGGAGAAATGATACAGGAAGTATTTTAATTAATGAAGAAGAAAATATTTGTATCATGATTGGAAATGAAGACCACTTGGAAATACAGGTTTTTAGTTGTGGATTAGATTTAGAGAATACTTTAAATTTAGCAATTGAAATAGATCAAAAGATAGAGGAGCTATTAGGATATGCGATTAGCAAAAAATATGGATATTTAACAGCCTGCCCAAGTAATGTGGGAACAGGATTAAGGGCTTCTGTTATGGTACATTTACCAGCGCTTTCCAAAACGAAAAATACGAAAAAGGTATTAGAAGCTATTCATAATTTTGGAATTAATATTAGAGGCGTTTATGGCGAAAATACAGAAAGTACAGGAGATATGTACCAGATTTCTAATCAGCAAACATTAGGAATAACGGAAAAAGAGATTATACAAAACTTAAACGTAATTGTTGATAAAATTATGAAACAAGAAAGACAAGCAAGAAAAATTTTAGCTAAAGATGATATTGCTTTTGAAGATTTGATTTACAGAAGTTATGGAATTTTAAAATATTGCAAAAAGATTTCGTCAGAAGAAACGAGAGACTTATTATCAAATATTAAATTAGGAACAGATTTAGGAATTTTAAAAGAATTAACTGATTTAAAAGTACAGAAGCTATATTTGTATACAAAACCAGCTAGTTTACAAAAGTTTTTAGGAGAACAGTATGAAGCCTTAGAAAGAGATATTAAAAGAGCAGAGGTTATCAAACAGATTTTAGAGGAAAAATAAAAAGCCCCATAGGGAGGGGCTAATCATCGGTATCATCAGCTGTGTTATTGGTATCTTTATCATGAAGTTCATATAAAGTTGAACAAATCATGTAGGCTGCACCTAGTGTTGCTATTATTAAGCCGTTTGTTTTTGAGAAGGTACCAATAACACAAGATACGGTTAAAAAAACAAAATAATCAACCAAAAAAGGTTTGTTTTTCATAAATTTCCCTCCTATGGGTTACCACTAAAAAGTAGGCTAAGAGGCAATGCCTCCATTAACAGTTACAAATAGTAATAAACTATACTTATATTATACTACAATTAACATAAAAATGCAAATTCGTTAGGAGTTTACAAAAGTTTTTAGGAGAACAGTATGAAGCATTAGAAAGGGATATTAAAAGGGCAGAGGTTATCAAACAGATTTTAGAGGAAAAATAAAAAGCCCCATAGGGAGGGGCTAGTCACCAAAAAATCCAACTAAGGCAAATCCACCTAGAACCAATGTACCTAATTCTGAAGGAAAACTTTTGGTAACGAGTATTACTGCAACAGCAACACCAGCAATAGCTAAAAAGCCAAGACCTTTATTCATAAATACCCCTCCTATGGGTTCCACCACTAAAAAGTGGGCTAAGAGGCAATGCCTCTATCAACAGTTACAAATAGTAATAAACTATACTTATATTATACTACAATTAACATAAAAATGCAAATTAATTAGCAGAAGGAAAGAAAAAACAGTCCCAATTGGACAAGAAAGGAGAAAGATAAAATGACTTATAAATTTACAAATAGAGCCAAAAAGGCAATTGAATTAGCCAATGAAGTAGCCATTGAATTAGGACACAACTACATTGGAACCGAACATATTTTATATGGACTAACGAAAGAAGGAAGCGGAGTAGCATCTAAAGTGTTAAGAAATCAAGATGTTATACCAGATGGTGTTATCGATAAAATTGTAGAGTTAATAGGACAAGAAGAACCCATTACAGAAACACTAGGATTTACCCCAAGAACCAAACGAGTAATAGAGAATGCTTTTATCGAAGCAAGAAAATTAGGATACAATTATATTGGAACCGAACATATTTTAATTGGAATTTTAAGAGAAGGGGATTGTATAGCAGCTAGAATTTTATTAGAGTTAAATGTTAATATTCCCAGATTATACAATGAGATTGTAAAAGTAATCAATGAAGGAGAAGATTTACAAGGAGAAGAAAAAAGCGGAAAAAAAGAAAGAAATAATGGAAGTTATAATCAAACTACAACATTAAACCAATTTGGAGAAGACTTAACCAAAAAAGCAATAGAAGGAAAATTAGACCCAATTATAGGAAGAAAAGAAGAAATTGAAAGAGTAATTCAAATTTTATCTAGAAGAACCAAAAACAATCCGTGTTTAATAGGAGAGCCAGGAGTTGGTAAAACAGCAGTGGTAGAAGGATTAGCACAAAAGATAGTAGCAGGAGATGTACCAGAAATATTAAAAGACAAAAGAGTGGTTAGTATGGATATTTCAGGTATGGTAGCAGGAGCAAAATATAGAGGAGACTTTGAAGAAAGAATTAAAAAAGCCCTAGCAGAAGTGAAAAAAGCAGGAGATATTATCTTATTTATTGATGAAATGCACACAATTGTGGGAGCAGGAGCAGCAGAAGGCGCAATTGATGCAGCCAATATTTTAAAGCCACTATTAGCCAGAGGAGAAATCCAATTAGTAGGAGCAACAACACTAAATGAATATCGAAAATACATTGAAAAAGATACCGCTTTAGAAAGAAGGTTTAGTCCTGTTAATGTAAATGAACCAACTGAAAAAGATACTATCAAGATATTAAAAGGAATTCGTGATAAATACGAAGCACATCATGGGGTAAAAATTACAGATGAAGCAATCCAGTCAGCAGTAACGATGTCTGTTCGTTACATCAATGACAGATTTTTACCAGATAAAGCCATTGATTTAATTGATGAAGCAGCTTCTAGAGCTAAATTAAAAACTTATACAGAGCCTGATAACTTAAAAGAATTAGAAGAACAAATCGAAGAAACCAAAAAAGACAAAGAAGAAGCTGTTAGGACACAGAAATTTGAAAAAGCAGCAAGTCTAAGAGACAAAGAAAAAGAACTAAAAGAAAAATATGAAAAAGAACAAAAGAAGTGGAAAAATAAAAATAATAAACAAATAACAGATATTGCAGAAGAAAATATTGCAGAAGTAATTAGTAATTGGACAGGAATACCAGCTAAGAAAATAACAGAAGACGAAAATATTCGACTAAAAAATCTAGAAAAGAATCTCCATCAAAGAGTAATTGGGCAAAATGAAGCAGTAGAAGCAGTAGCCAAAGCAATTCGTAGGGGAAGAGTAGGATTAAAAGATCCAAAAAGACCAATTGGTTCCTTCTTATTCTTAGGACCAACTGGCGTTGGAAAGACAGAATTATCAAAGGCTTTAGCCGAGAGCTTATTTGGTGATGAAAATGCCATGATAAGAGTTGATATGTCAGAATTTATGGAGCCACATTCTATATCTAAATTAATTGGTTCTCCTCCAGGTTATGTAGGATTTGAAGAAGGAGGACAATTAACAGAAAAAATTAGAAGAAAACCATATTCTGTTATTCTATTTGACGAAATCGAAAAAGCGCATCCAGATGTCATGAATATGTTATTACAAATTTTAGAAGATGGACGTTTAACAGATAGTCAAGGAAGGACCGTAAACTTTAAAAATACCGTTATCATTATGACTTCTAATATCGGTGCTAGACTAATTACAGACAAAAAATCATTAGGATTTAGTCAAAGCAAATCAGGAGAAGAAAATAATCAAAAAGAATATGAAGAAACGAAAAAAGAAGTCATGGAAACATTAAAAAGAGAATTGAGACCAGAATTTATTAACCGTATTGATGAGATTATTGTATTCCATAAACTAACTGATAAAGAGATTGGTCAAATTATTGATATTATGTTAGAAGAGGTAACGAAGAGACTAGCTATGCAAAAAATAAAAATTGAATTAGAGCCAGAAGTAAAAGCCCTGATTGCAAGCAAAGGAATTGATAAAAATTTTGGAGCAAGGCCTCTTAGACGAACTATTCAAAGTGTATTAGAAGATAAATTAGCAGAAGAAATTTTAGAAGGAAATTTGAAGAAAAATAAATTAGCTAAAATTGCAGTAGAAGAAGAAAAAATTGTAATAAAAAATTAATTCTTGGCAAGATTTAGTAGAAAGGAAAAGATAAAGTCGAAAAAGGAGACTTTTTGCGATGAAAAGAGCTAAATAAGTCTTGCAATTTCAAACCCAATATATTAAAATGCAAATACTTTAAATCGTATTTGCATTTTTTATATTATTTCTCAAATTAAATATTATAATATTTATCATCAGTAAAACCAGCAAGCCAAGAAGGTGATACATGAAAAAAGTTTGCAATTTTAGCAATACCACTTGGACCAATTTTTACAATCTTACCATTTTTATATTTGAAAATTGTACTTTTAGCTCGAAAACCTAATCCGTGTGCAATTTTTTCATAACTTAAATCTGATTCTTCTATTAATATTTTTAATCTTTCTATAAAAATTTGATCCAATCTAATTACCTCCTGAAAATATCTTAATGAGATTATAGCATTTCCTAGTATTTTTGTAAATAAAAAATGGAAAGATTGCAAACAAAGTAACACTAATAGTGCAATAAGAACTTTTAAATAATTGACAAAGCAATAAAAATATTGTATCATGTTCACTAACAGGAAACACAAGAAAGGAGAAAAATATGGAGCCAGAGGTAGTAGGGAAAAGAGTTGAAAAATTATTAGAAAAGCATAAGATGAAAGTGAAAGAATTCGCACATATAATGGGAATTAGTATACAAACATTAGAAAAGAAGTTAAAAGGGGAAGAAGAGTTTTATTTGGATGAGATGATGAAAATAAAAGAGATTTTTCAGTTGGATACCAAAAGTTGTGATGAATTATTTTTTTAACTAAAAACAGTTTCGTAAAAGAAAAGGAGAGTTTTGTAAAAAAAACGGAATAAATGTAAACTTATATATTAGTATTTGGAAAGGAGGAAAACATGAAAGAAAGAAATAAGTTACCTGTTAGTGTTCAATTAATATTAGAAAAAGAAGATAAAATATTATTAATGAAACGAAAAAATACAGGATACGAAGATGGAAAATATGCTTTGCCAGGAGGACATGTAGAAGCAAATGAAGAAATTAGAAAAGCTATGATAAGAGAAGCAAAAGAGGAAATTGGCATACATTTAGACTTACAAGACATACAGCTTTATAAAGTAATGAATAGAAAAGTAAATAAAAATCAGGAATACATCGATTTCATATTTAAAGCCAATCAATGGACAGGAGATATCACAAATGAAGAAAAAGATAAATGTGAAGAAATAAAATGGGTAAACATGAATGAAATTCCTGAAAATACATTAAATTATATACCAAAAATGTTAAAAAATCAGGACACAATGTATTTACCCTTTAATTGGGAGGAAAAATAAGATGAAAAAAACAACAACAGCAATAATTACCTATGATACAGAAGAGGACACCTATGATATTAAACTAAAAAATCCATTATCTGTATGTTGGCAAATTACAACCAAATGCAATTTGAATTGTAAATACTGTTTATCTGCCTCAGGAGCAGAAGGAAAATATGGATTAAATACAAAAGAAGCGATTGAAATTATCAATCAACTAGGAAAATTAGGGATTAATAGATTGGACTTTACGGGAGGAGAACCATTAGTTAGAAACGATTTAGAAAAACTAATTCAATGTGCTAAATATAATCATATTAATACCATTGTTACCACAAATACAACCTTATTAAATGATAAAAATATAGAAGCGTTAAAATTAGCGGACCTAGTGCAAATTAGTGTAGATGGACCAAAAGAAATTCATAATGAGCAAAGGCAAAATGATGTATTTGACCAAACCATTGAAAATATCAAAAAATTAAAACAAGCAGGATGCAAAATAAGATTAAATAGTTTTATTTACAATTCCAACAAACAATACGTTGATTATTTAATTAATTTATCAAAAGAATTGGATTTATTTTCTCATTTATTTATTATTTTTACACCACAAGGAAGAGGAAAAGATCATTTGGAAGAAATTATACCAGAAAAAGAAGTGGAAAAAATAAAAGAAAAAATAATAAATTGTAGAAAAAAAGAACACAGAAATATTCGTTTATATGATTATAATGAATATATTCATTCATGTGTTTTATTAACACCTGTAGGAGATGTCATATCACAAGGTTTTTACGAAGAAGATTCTGTAAAAGTTGGAAATATTGTAGAAAAACCTTTAGAAGAGATTTTTGCCAATGAGATATTTGACCATCCAACTCACGTATTGCACTATTTACAAAGGAGGGCAAAATAATGCTAGACACCTTACTTGATAGAACAGATAATACGATGTTGTCGAATGGAATCGTAGTAGATAATAAATTTTTTCCAAAAAAGAATTTACAATCAGGAACACTTAGAATTGTTTTAACAACAGAATGTAATTATAAATGTAAATATTGCTTTGCAGAAGGAGAACAAGATAAAGAAAGCAGAATTATACCATTAGAAAAGTTGAAACCAGTTTTAAAAACAGCCAAAGAATTTGGGATTAATAAAATTAAATTAACAGGAGGAGAGCCTCTTTTATACCCGGAAATGGAAGAATTACTAGAATATATTAGAGAAATACAAATCCCATATGTTGATTTAACTACTAATATTTCTTTATTAAATGAAAAAAATATTGAATTATTAAATCGATATCATGTAAATGCCTTAACCTTAAGTTTAAATACTTTAAACAAAGAAAAGTATGAAGAATTAAGTGGTTTTCATAATTTCGATTTAGTAAAACGAAATCTACAAAGAACAATTGAAACTTTCGAAGGAAAAATTAGAATCAATTGTATTATTTTCGATGAGAATTACAAGGAAAAAGATTATCAAGAAATAATTCAGCTATGTCAAGAGCAGAAATTAGGAATGAGATTGATAGAACCATCAAAAGTAGATGGATTTCCAATTACTTATACAAAGGAAAAATTTGAAAAATTCACCAAACAATTAAAAAAGAAAGCAGATCGAGTAATTTCTTCCGATTGTAATTCGGTAGAATATCTATTTTTTGAAGATTGGTATCTAACCATTATGCATAGTTTATGTGACAATAAGATATGTGAAACTTGTCCTAAATATATGTATATTCGAATTACTTCTGATTTAAAATTAAAACCATGCTTATCTAGAAGAGACACGGAAATACCAATTGATTTAGAGTGTGAACAAACAATAGAAAAATCATTCATACAAGCTATCAACTATATGGGAGTTGGTCTAAAGTGAAAGTATCCAAAATAGAGGGATTAAAAATGTTACAGATACTAGAGTTTCCAACTGTAAAATCAATTGATCCAAATCTTTTGGATGAAAATAGTCAAATATTAAAACAAGGGCTAAGTGTAAGAACATCTCCTAAAAAAAATAGAGAGAATAATGTATATTTACCATCTATTCATAATTGTACAGATTTAAATGAGTTAAGGGAATTTATTAATCAGTATCAAAGTCAATATCATATGATTGTACATCCAACCGTAAAGCCTGAGCAAATCGGTTCTATTTCTAGATATCAGGCAGGAGAAGACAAAGTGGTAATTGAGATTTTCAAAGATTTTGAAACACGAAAAAAAGGTATCATAGAAAATAGAGCTACTGTACCAGTTATGGGAAATAGATTTGCAATTAGCCAGCTAGAAATGCAAGAAAAAAAGGAAGATGAATTTAAAATATTTGGTAAAGTAATAAAAGAAGTTAGTGATATGCCTTTTGAGACCTATGACGCAGAGTTTGTTGTTCAAAATGGACAAGTACTTTTTACAGATTTGACAATACAAGGAAGAAAAGATGAAGAATATGCAGAAGAATTAACGAAACAAAAAGAATTGAATAAGGAAGAACAAAGATGGCGATAGTACCATCTTTTTATTATGTGTTAAAAAAGTTGGCAAAACTCAAATAACGTGATATAATAGATTAACCCAATAAAAAGATAGAACAAAAGAAATTAATTTGATAGAAAGGTGAATTTAAAGTATGGTAAGGAGATACTTCATTAACTCTGTCGAAAACATGAGAGATTTAGGAGGCTACTCAGTTGAAAATAAAAAAATACTATATGGAAAAATTATTAGAAGTAATTTACCAAATAAACTGACAGAAAATGATTTAGATAATCTAGAGAAAATGGGAATAAAAACGATAATCGATTTAAGAAGTGAAGAAGAAGTAAAAAAAGAAAAATCTAGTTTTGAGGATAATCAACAATTTGAGCTATTTCATTATCAAGTTAATGGAGGAGAAAAGATTCCAAATACTTGTGGAGAGGTTCCAATTTCTTATATGAGAATGTTAGAAGGAAGAGATACCATATACAAGATTTTCAAAATCTTAGCAGAAGAAGAGAAAGGCGTTTTGTATTTTTGTAATGCAGGAAAAGATAGAACTGGAGTGGTTACAGCATTAATATTAATGACTTTAGGTGTGAATAAAAAAGACATTATTATAGATTACACCTTATCAAAAAGCTATTTAAAGGATATATTAAAAAAATATGAAAAAAACAAAGAAATAAAAGAAATTATAACACCAAAAACAGAATATATGGAACAATTTTTAAATTATTTTGAGAAAGAATATAAAACAATCAACAGTTATTTAGATAAAATAGGGATTACAGAAGAAGAAATAAATAAAATAAAAAATAAATATTTAGAATAAAAGGTGATAAAAATGATAGAAAACATAAACTCTCCAGAAGACATCAAAAAATTAAACACCAAAGAAAAAAGAAAACTAGCAGAAGAAATAAGAAAATACATTTTAGAAATCGTATCAGAAAATGGAGGACATCTAGCCTCTAACTTAGGAGTCGTAGAACTAACCATAGCATTACACAGTATATTTAATTTGCCAAAAGATAAAATTGTATGGGATGTGGGGCATCAAACCTATGTACATAAAATAATAACAGGAAGAAGAGAACAATTAAAAACCTTACGAAAACTAAAAGGAATAGCAGGTTTTCCAAAAAGTAAAGAATCTGATACCGATAGTTTTAATACAGGACATAGTAGCACTTCTATTTCAGCTGCATTAGGAATGGCAAGGGCAAGAAACATCAAAGGAGAAGATAATTCTGTAATAGCGGTAATAGGTGATGGGGCTTTAACAGGAGGAATGGCATTAGAAGCATTAAATGATGCTGGTTGGAGTAAGGCTAGAATGACAGTTATTTTAAATGATAACGAGATGAGCATCTCCAAAAATATTGGCGGAATCAATATGCTACTTAGCAAATTAAGAACGAAAAAGACTTACAGCAAATCTAGCGAAGCAGTAAAAAAAATCGTTTTGAAAATGCCAGGAGTTGGAAAACCAATCGTAAAGGCTGTTGTAAGGATTAAAAGAAGTATTAAACAACTCATTATACCAAAAATGTTTTTTGAAGATATTGGATTTCGTTATTTAGGACCAGTGGATGGACATGATATAGAAGCATTAGAAAGAATGTTAAAAATTAGTAAGCAACTAGAAGGCCCTGTTTTAATTCATGTATTAACCAAAAAAGGAAAAGGATATGAAATTGCAGAAAAAAATCCAGATAAATTTCATGCAACAGGTCCTTTTGACCTAGAAACAGGAAAAAGTAAAAAAGAAAAGAAAAAAGATTATTCCAAAGTATTTGGAGAAAAGCTAGTTGAATTAGCAAAGAAAAATGAAAAAATTGTTGCTATTACAGCTTCTATGAAAGACGGAACAGGACTAACCCAATTTGCCAAAGAATTTCCAGAGCGATTTTTTGACATAGGAATAGCAGAACAACATGCGATAGGTTTGGCAGCGGGAATGGCAAAAGAAGGAACAATTCCAGTTGTACCAATTTATTCCTCTTTTTATCAAAGAGCCTATGATCAAGTCATACATGATGTAGCAATACAAAATTTACCAGTCATTATGTGTGTCGATAGAGCAGGAATAGTAGGAGCAGATGGAGAAACCCATCAAGGAACTTTAGATATGGCATTCTTCCGATTAGTTCCTAATTTAACCATCATGGCACCAAAAGACTTCAAAGAATTAGAAGAAATGCTAGAATTTGCAGTTGATTTAGGCAAGCCAGTTGTGATACGTTATCCAAGAGGAGGAGAAAGCCAAAATAAAATAGAAAAACAAGAAAGAATAGAATTTGGAAAAGCAGAAATACTAAAAGAAGGAAATGACTTGAGTATCATAGCAATTGGTAAAACAGTAGCAAGAGCTATGGAAATAGCGGAAAAAATCGAAAAAGAGCAAAAAGAAACAACGGTAGAAGTAATCAATGCCAGATTTTTAAAACCAATTGATAAACAAACAATAAAGCAATCTTTGCAAAAAACAAAAAAGGTAATAACGATAGAAGATGGAACGATTATAAATGGATTAGCAACTGCTGTTCAAGAAATAATCATACAAGAAGACTTACAAGGTATAAAAATGAAAAATTATGCTTACCCAGATCAATATATTGAACATGGAGAAGTAGAGGAATTAGAAAGAATTTATGGAGTAGATACCAAAACAATAAAAGTAGATTGGGAAGCGGAATTTGGAAATTTCTTAACGGTATAAGATAACCGTCAAAATAGAAAGGAAACAAAATGGACAAACAACAGTTATTAAAAGATTACAAAAAACAAGAAGATAAAATATGCTTATCACAAATATTAGATAAAATAGAATTTTCAAGAACAAGAGAGAAAATAGAATATACAGATTTTTTAGATATGTACCAAGTAGCACTAGTAGAGAATTTTTTAAGAAAAATTAAATTTGGAAATTATCAATTATATGGAGGCTATGACGAAGCAGAAAGAAGAATATTGATTGTCTATCCAGAAAAATATAATGAAAATATGTTAGAAAAAAATTATAATAAGATGGTAAAAATAGTAAGAGTGCAATTGCCAGATGAAGAAAAAGGAAAGTATTCACATAGGAACTATTTAGGGGGAATTGTTAAACTTGGTTTAAAAAGAGAGAAAGTAGGAGATATTATCGTTTTAGAACAAGGGGCTGATATTATTACAGTACAAGATTTTGCCGATATTTTAAAACAGCAATTGCCTTCTTTAACTCGATTTGAAAATAGCAAAATAACAATAGAAGAAATACAGAATTTACAAAAGAGAGAGATAAAAGTAGAACAAGTAAAAATTATTGTTCCTTCTTTAAGATTAGACAATTTTGTATCAGATTTAGCTAGAACATCTAGAAGTAAAGCAGTTCAAATTATTAATCAAGAGAGAGTTTTTGTAAATGGAAAAAATGAAACAAAAGCTTCCAAACAATTAAAATTGAATGATATTATTACCATTCGAGGAAAAGGAAGATTTGTTATTAAAGAGTTTTCAGGAACAACTAGAAGTGGGAGAATGGTAATATTAATAGAAAAATATGTATAAAAAGAAGAAGAATTTCAATAAAAGGAGAATCCTTCTTCTTTTTGACCGATTTTGCAGATAAAACTTTTTTGACAAGCATCAAGTTAGTCTATATAATGCTAACATAGCTGTAAAGGATTTTTAAAATAAAAAGAAAGGAGGAAAAAAATGGAACAACAAAATAACGAGATATTAGATAAAGTATCAGCCATATTATCAGTTCAAGATAAAATATTAGAAGTACAACAAGAAATGCAAAAAGAGCAACAAGAAATGAAAGAAGAATTAAAAAATCTTGGAAACACAGTAACAAAAATCGAGTACGAGCACGGTAGAAAAATTGACCTAATATTAGATGTTCTAACAGGTCATACAGAAAAATTCGAAGAAAACGAAAAAAGATATGAAAAAGACCAAAAAGTAATAGAAATGTATGGGCATAAAATATATGCATTAGAACAACAAAAACAAAAATAAAAGCCTATAAAATGAAACTATAAAAATAGGCTTTTATTTGACACAATTATTTTAATTCTACAACAGTAACACCCATTTCGCCTTCGCCAAAAGTACCTAGACGAAAAGACTTAACATGGGGATGTTTTTTCAAAAATTCATGAATACCATTTCTTAATTTTCCAGTACCTTTTCCATGAACAATTCTAACAGTTTGAAGCTTACTAAGAGAAGCATCATCTAAAAATTTATCTACGACAAAAATAGATTCTTCTACATTTAATCCAATTACATTAATTTCAGATTTTACCAATTTTGATTTAGAAACATGAGGAAAATGATTTACAGCTAGAGAAGAATTTGTTTTGGTATTAATTCTTGTAGAAGGTTTAAGATATTGTATAGGAACATTTAATCTTAAACTACCAACTTGAACCTGAACTTCATTTGATTTAGAAACATGAGAAAGAACTACACCATTTTGTCCTAAATTTGTTACAAAGACCTCCATATTAGGCGTAATATCATTTGGTCTTATCGTATTTGTTAAAGTATCAGGCGTTTTATTGTTTGCTGGTTCAATTGTATTAAGATTTTTAATTTTAGTATTCAAAGAATTTCTAACATTTTCTAAATCCTTTTTATCAGTTAAAGAGTTTACTTGCTTTATTATTTCAGTAGCATCTTCTTTTGCTTCTAGTAAAATGTTTCTAGCCTTTATTTTTGCGTTTGCGATTAAGTCTTTTTCTTTATATTGTAGCTCTTCCTTCTGTTTTTCTAAAGAAGTTCTAAGAGATGAAATACGTTCCAATTCTTGAGAAATTTCTATCTTTTCTTTTTCAATTAGTGATTTATCATCATAAATATTTTTTAGTAGATTTTCAATATCAATTTGGCTAGAAGACATCCTTGATTGAGCTTGCTTTATAATAGTTTCTTGCAATCCTAATTTTCTACTAATTTCAAAAGCGTTACTTTTACCAGGAATACCAACTAGTAATTTATAAGTTGGACTCAAAGTAGATACATCAAACTCAACAGAAGCATTTTCAAAACCATCTGTGACAAGGGCATATTGTTTTAACTCTTGATAATGTGTAGTAGCAATGGTTAAGCAACCAATGTTTTTAAAATAATCTAAAATACTAATAGCAAGATTACTACCTTCTAAAGGGTCTGTACCAGAGCCTAATTCATCTACTAAAATCAAAGAATTTTCTGTAACGTGTTTTATGATTTCTACAATTGTAAGCATATGAGAAGAGAAAGTACTCAATGATTCTACAATACTTTGATCATCACCAATGTCTGCAAAAATATAATCAAAAACATAAACACTAGAATTTTCATCACAAGGAATATTAAGCCCAGAACATGCCATACAAGTTAAAAGACCAACAGTTTTTAGTGTAACGGTTTTTCCACCTGTGTTAGGACCAGTAATCAATAAAACAGAAAAGTCCTTTCCCAAATGTAGAGAAATAGGAACAACTTTATTTTTATCAATTAGCGGATGTCTCGCATTTTTTAAGTGAATTTCCTTAGTATCATTAATTAAAGGTGTGGATGCTTTTATTGCTTTTGAAAACTTTGCTTTAGCAAAGATAAAATCCAATTGAGCAATTAATTTGACATCAAGGGACAATTCTTCTGTGTAAGGAAAGAATAGAGAAGTTAACTGTTGTAAAATCTTTTCAATTTCTAATTCTTCTTCTTTTTTTAAACCATTTAGTTCATTATTCATTTCAAAAACAGAAAGGGGTTCGATAAAGATAGTAGAGCCAGCATTTGAAATATCGTGAACAAATCCTTTGATTTGAGAGCGATATTCTTCTTTGACTGGAATAACAAATCGACCATTTCGAATGGTAATAATATTTTCTTGTATATACTTAGAATAGGTAGAGGAATGAGTCATATCATTTAATTTAGTACGAATATCTTGTTCCAACTTACGCTCTTGTTTTCGAATACATTGTAAAGTTTTAGAAGCCTTATCATCAATTGTTATTTCATCCAAAATACAAGAGAATATTTTATCTATTATATTTTTATTAGTATATAAAGATGAAAAAAGGCCAGACAAAATAGAATATTCTTCTAAATCAAGAAAGTCTTTATCAAAATAAGTTTTTAAATCTTGTGCTAACTTAAAAATGTGAGCAAGTGATAGTAAAGATTTTGCAGATAAAGAACTATTACTTTCTAATTTTTTTAATTCTATACCAATATCAGCGATTTCGTAAAAGGAAGCAAAGCCATTTCGATAAGATAAATTAACTGCTTCATTTGTTTCTTGTAAAAGGCGTTTTACTTTAGTTTTTTGATTATTTGGTAATAAGCTCAAAGCTAATTTTTTTCCTTGTTCAGTCACACAAAAATTGCTCAACATTTCTAATATTTTATTAAATTCTAATTTTTCTAAATACATATAATAATCACCTTATTTACCATTATAACATATACAGAGAAGACTTGCAAAAAAAACAAAGTTATGATATAAAGTAAATTAAGAAAAAGAGGTGAAAAAATGATAAAGGCTTATGCAAAATCAGATATTGGTAAAGTAAGAGAAATCAACCAAGATAGCTACTATATATCAGAATCACTCGATGAAGTACAATTATATTTATTAGCAGATGGAATGGGAGGCTATAATGGAGGAGAAATCGCAAGTAAACTCGCAATACAAACTGCTAAAAGTTACATCGAAAACAATTTTAAAGAAATTAATAAAGACAAAGAAAGCATCCTTCAATTAGTAGGAAGTAGTATGGAATATGCCAATATGGTAGTATATGAAAAAGCAAAAGAAAATAAAGAATTAGAAGGCATGGGTACTACTTTAGAAATTTGTTTAATATATAATAATAGAGCATTTATTGGACATGTAGGAGACAGTAGAATTTATAGAATTCGAAAGGATTTTATGAGAAAATTAACCCAAGACCATAGTTATGTTCAAAAATTAGTAAAAGATGGGACCATTACCCAAGAAGAAGCAAGTCATCATCCACAAAAAAACATGTTAATGAAAGCACTTCGGATGTAATGCATTTGTAGAGCCTGATGTCATGGTAAGAGGATTTTTAAAAGAGGATATTTTTGTAATGACTTCCGATGGATTGACCAATATGGTACCACAAGAAGAAATTTGCAGATTAGCTAAAAAAGATATAGAACAAGCGCCAAAAGAATTGGTAGAGTTAGCAAATAAAAATGGCGGATATGATAATATAACGGTTGTTATTATAAAAAATATATAAACGGGAGAGATAAAGTATGAATTTAGAAGGAAAACTATTAGGAAATCGATATGAAATGGTCGAGAAAATAGGAAATGGTGGAATGTCTACAGTTTATAAAGCAATGGATAAAGTACTAAAAAGAAATGTAGCAGTAAAAATACTAAGAGATGAATTTACAACCGATGAAGAATTTATAAAAAGATTTGAAGCAGAAGCACAATCAGCGGCAAGATTAACACACCCTAACATTGTTTCTATCTATGATGTTGGAGTAGAAGGAAACTTATATTATATTGTAATGGAGTTAATACAAGGAAAAACGCTAAAGGAAATCATTATAGAAGAAAGAGGACCACTACCATGGAAATGGTCAGTTAATGTTGCCATTCAAATAGCATCAGCATTAGAAATAGCACATAGAAATAATATTGTACATCGAGATATTAAACCACATAATATCATCATTACAGAAGATGGAATTGCTAAAGTAACAGACTTTGGAATTGCAAAAGCAGTTTCCAATTCAACGATTACAGCTTTTGGAACAACGATTGGATCTGTTCATTATTTTTCACCAGAACATGCAAGAGGTGGATTTACAGACGCTAAATCAGATTTGTATTCTCTAGGTGTTGTTATGTATGAAATGATAACAGGAAGAGTGCCATTTGATGCTGATACACCTGTATCAGTAGCCTTAAAGCATATGCAAGAAGAGCCAGAAGAACCAATTGATATCAATCCAAATGTACCAATAGCAATTAATAAAATTATTATGAAAGCTTTACAAAAAGATGTAACCCTAAGATATCAATCTGCAACAGAAATGTTAGGAGATTTAAGAAAGTCTTTAAAAAATCCAGATGGTGATTTTGTAGAAGAATTAGAATATGATAGTACAGCAAGAACACAAAAAATTAATACAGATATGTATGGTGAAATAGAAGATGTGCCAAATAGCAGAAGTAAAAAAGGAAAAAAAGAAGGAAAATTAAAACAATTTATTAAAAAGCATAAAGCACTTAGTATTATAGTAGGACTAATTTTATTGTTTGCACTAAGTTTAGGTGGAACATTAGGAGTATTAAGTATAACCAATCCTGCTGAAGTTGAAATGCCAAATGTAGTAGGTATGTCTAAGGAAGAAGCTCAAAAAGAAATAGAGGCAGCAAAATTAAAGTTTGAAATAGAAAAAGAAGAATATAACAAAGATGTACCAGAAGGATATGTTATTTCACAAGATCCAACTTATATGGAGAGATTTAACAAAGTAAAAGAAGGTAGTACTGTAAGTGTAGTAGTAAGTAAAGGGCAAGAGAAAACAACAGTACCAAATGTAAAAGGAAAAGAAAAAGAAGAAGCAATCAAATTATTAGAAGATGCTAAGCTAAAGGTAGAAGTAATTGAAGAAACAAGTAAAACGGTAAAAGAAGGTTTTGTTATTAGCCAAGAAACAGACCCTGATGAAGAAGCTTTTGCAGGGGATACTGTAAAAATACATGTAAGTACAGGAACTGGGATTAAAGAGGTTACTGTGGTTAGTGTAATGGGACAGTCAGAAGCCAATGCTAAAAGTACTTTAGAAGGTTTAGGATTAAAAGTTAATATAGCTTATGAGGAAGATAATGCTAAAGATAGTGGAATTGTATTAAAACAAAGTATTGATAGCGGAAAGAAAGTAGATGAAGGAACTACAATTACTATTACTGTAAATAAAGTGGCAGAAAAGAAAAATGCAACAATCTATGTAAATGTAAAATCAATAACAGGTGGATATACAGAGACGGAAGAAGGTACAACAACTAAGAAAAAAGTAAAATTAAGAGTAGAAGCAAATGGAGAAACAATTTTCAACCAAGAGGTAGATAAAAATCAAGTACAAGTAAATACAGGAGCTGGAAAAGTAGTAGGGACTGGAAAAGTAACAGTAAAAGTATTTATAGATGATGTAAAAGAAAAAGAGAAAGATATTGATGTTCGAGAAACAACTTCTTATACATTTGATTAATTATTATAGAAAAATGCCAATTAGATAATTGCTAATTGGTATTTTTTCATGTATAATATAAGAAAACAAGGAGGAAACATGCAAGGAATTATTATAGAAAACATATCAAATTTATACAAAGTATTCTCAAGCAAAATAGAAGTTGAGGAAAAGAAAAATTGCCAAAAAGGACCGTCCCCAATGGCAATTTATGAAGCAACAGCAAGAGGAAAGTTTAAAAAAGAAGAAATAATACCAGTAGTAGGAGATTTGGTTGAATTTGAAGTAACAGATGAGGAGAAGAGAACAGCTGTAATTCATACAATCTTCGAACGAAAGGTGTATGTGAAAAGACCAAAGCTTGCTAATATTACACAAATTGTGTTTGTGGTTTCTAGTAAAAATCCTAAACCAGATTTACTAATGCTAGATAAGCAGTTAGCTTTTGCAGAATATTTAGGGATTAAAAGTTTAATTGTATTAAACAAAACAGATTTAGATGATAAAAAAGATTTTAAAGAGATAAAAGAAATATATGAAAAAATAGGATATTCTGTAATTGAAACAGAGGCTAAAAATCAAAAAGGAATAGAAGCTTTAAAACAGAAGTTGAAAAATAATGTGAATGCTTTTTCAGGAAATTCTGGAGTAGGGAAATCAACGCTAATTAATGGTATTTTTAAGCAAGATATGACAGTAGAAGGAGAAATTAGCCAAAGAAACAAAAGGGGAAAAAATACAACAACTTCTATTAAGTTATATCAAATAGATAAAGACACTTATATTGCAGATACACCAGGTTTTTCTACTTTTTCAATTGAAGAAATTGAAAGTGCAAATTTGGCAGAGTATTTTATAGAGTTTAAAGGAAAAATAAAGGATTGCGAATTTGTAGGATGTACCCATATTAAAGAAGAAAATTGTGGTATTAAAGAAGCAATTCTAAAAGGAGAAATTTCAAAAGATAGATATGAAAGATTTTGCAAAATTTATCAACAATTAAAAGAAAGAGAGGAAAGAAAGAAATGGTAGAAGTTTCAACATCGATATTATCGGTAAAAAAAGGAGAAGAGACGAAAACTTTCTTTGCATTAGAAACAGCCAAAACAGATTATTTTCATATTGATGTAATGGATGGAAAGTTTGTAGAAAAAAATACATATGAAAAAATGTTTCAAAATGCTTCTTATATCAAAAGAATATCTAATTTGCCATTAGATGTTCATTTAATGGTAGAAGATGTAAAAGAAGCAATTGAAGATTTTTTAGCATTAGACCCTAATATCATTACATTTCATTTAGAAGCATGTCAAAATAAAGAGGAAGTCTATGAATTAATTCAATATATAAAAAACAATAATTGTAGAGTAGGAATTGCGATTAAACCAAATACAAAAATAGAAGAAGTTTATGAATTTTTGCCATACATTCATATGTGCTTAATTATGACTGTGGAGCCAGGAAAGGGAGGACAAACTTTTCTAACAGATATGGTAGAGAAAATAGAAACTTTGAAGAAGCAAGTAGAAAAGCAAAAATTAGAAATTGACATAGAAGTAGATGGAGGAATTAATCTAAAAACGGCATCAAAAGTAAAAAAGGCAGGAGCCAATGTTTTAGTAGCGGGAACGGCTATTGTTGTAGCAAAGGACTTTAAAGTAATTATAGATGAATTAAAAGAGTAAGAAAAGGCAGAGGATAGATTCCTCTGCCTTTATTAGAATGATCATTTAAATCTGCCGTAAAAAAGCTAAGTTTGGATCGAGTGCTTCCTGCAGTTTTTTTGCAGCTTCCAACTCATCTTTTTTAAAGTAGTAGTAGTAAGACATTTCGTCATCAACTGCCGGATTACAGTAGTCAACAACATAGAAATAGTTGTGAATTGGCTCCATATCTTCCAGCTTACCAGAAAATGGCTGAAAATCTAAAGTGTAGTCAAAACCTGAACTGCACCAGCCGTTACTGTAAAAGATTTTCCCCTCATACTCAACTAAAAGAAAACACTCCCGGTCCTTGTCGACTTGCTTTCCCAATACCTCAATTCCATCTACCTGTGAACAGATATCCTCAACTAAATGAGAAAGGTTCACCTTTTTGGAAGTTAAAGTAGCTGTTAAATAGAAGCTTCCGCCAAATACCTTTTCAATTTTAATCATTCTATTGTCCTCCTTAATTTTTTTATGTAGCTAAGCCCCTAAGATGTTGCAATAAGGATTACTACATTAATGTACCTATATTATACCACACTTAACATAAAAAGTCAAAACCAAAAGAAGCCTCTTGTAAGAAACTTCTTTTGAAAACTAGATTATTTTTTTGTAACTTCTTTCTTATCTTTTAAAACTAAGCTTGCAATAATCATTCCCATTCCTAAGAATACAACTATAATTCCTAGAATAGAACCAAACAATGGAATTAGGCCAATTAGCCATAAAACAATAGAAGTTGCAATTAACATACCCAAAGTAGCCATTGTTTTTTCAATTTTTAATTTATGACAGATAATGCTATTTAAAGTAATTGTAAAAATAGATGTACTAATTGCAATAAGAGCAATTAAAGTTAGTATTAATAACAATCCTAAAGTAGCAGTTGCTTCTAAAATAAAGAACATAATAGCTAAGAAAATAGCAACAATTGGTGCTAAAAGACCAAATCCAATAACTGGTAATACTTTTTTAGTTGTTAATAAAGAAGTATTGTTTTTTAAGAATTTTGGAGCAAGCCATAAACATAATAGCCAAATAGCTACAATTGTAACAACAAAAGAAACTAAACTCATAATTTTTTCTTGTATCTTATTGGTATCATTTGTTTTTACTTTTTGTTGTTCAAAAGTAGTTTCACCTGTAACAGTTCCTTCTGGAATAGAAGCTTCTGTTTTTGCGGAATAATTTAGATTACCACTAATCATAGCTTTGGTTGTTGGTGTAGTTTCTTCTTCTTTATTAGAAGCTTCATTAGAGTTGGCTACAAAATTAAGAGAAGAACAATCAATATAAGCATTTCTTCCAACAACACCTAAAATATTCACAGTGTCAGCCCCAATACGAACATCTCTATAAACATATCCGTTAATTGTTGTGTTTTCAGCTCCTGCATATAAATCATAAACAACCCCATCAATGGTAACATTTTTAGCAAAAGTAAATAAATTGCTAAAGATATATCCTTGTTCTCCAACATTAACACTATTTGCACAAATAAATGCATCTCCACCAATTTGTGAGTTGATAGTAACGGTATTGGCAAAAATAAATAAGTTTCCATCTACAACATAATCAACAGTAACATTATCACCTGTTAAATATACATCACCTTTTTTTAAGTTATCTTCTGAAGTAGTGTCAACTTCAGGATTATCACTAATTGGATTAATTGCTTCATTAGAAGCGTTTTCAGATGTGGTAACATCTGGTGTTGCTAAATTATCAGTTGTTTCATTTTCTGCTCGTACAATAGGAAGTGTAAGAGCTAAAATAAGAACTGTTAAAAGAGCAACCATTTTAAATTTGTTTTTTAACATAAAAATCCCTCCTAGAACAAAATATATCTCTTTATTTTGTTTTTGTCAACTTATTATAAAACTTACACAATTTGTTAACAACACAAGTATCGCATTGCGGTTTACGAGCGATACAAGTATTTCTCCCATGCCATACTAGGATATGATTAATGTCTTTTAAATATTCTTTTGGAAAAGTTTTGATTAAATCTTGTTCTATTTTTTCAGGTTCTTTTTCTTTGGATAAACCAACTAAACTAGAAATTCTTTTAGCATGAGTATCAACAGCAATTCCTTCAGCAATCCCAAATACTTCTAGTAAAATAACATTAGCACTTTTTCGACCAACGCCTGCTAAACTTGTTAATTCTTCCATGGTTTGAGGAACCTTGCCATCAAAATTTTCTAAAACTTGTTTGGCACATAGTTTAATGTTTTTAGCTTTATTTTTATAAAAACCACATGGATGAATTAATTGTTCTAACTCAGTAAAATCAATATCAGCAAAGTCTTGAATGGTTTTACAGCGAGAAAAAAGTGCAGGTGTTGTTTTATTCACTCTTTCATCGGTACATTGTGCAGAAAGCATAACAGCAACTACTAGCTCAAAAGGAGTGGTAAAATCTAAGCTACAGGTGGCTTCTGGATATCTTTCTTTTAGTAATTCAATAAATGTAATAGCTTCTTGTTTTTTCATATATACCTCCATTTTATTATGATAAATTTAGTTGATGTTATTATAGCATAAGTAAAGAAAAATTGGAAGGTATAAACATATAGACATAAAATGATAGAGATTGTTAAAATACTATTAGAAACAGAAGAAAATGGAGGAAGAAAAATGAAGAAAAACAAAGGAATTACGCTAATTGCATTAGTTATTACAATCATTATTTTATTAATTTTGGCAGGAATAAGTATTGCGACATTAACAGGAGAAAATGGGTTATTAACCAAAGCAAATACAGCACAAATGCAAACAAAAGAAAAATCAGCCAAAGAGAAGATAGAAATAGCGATAACAAGCAGTATAAATAAAGATGGAAGTTTTAATGTGGAAGACTTTGAAAAAGAAATTGAAAACTTAGGTGGGACAGTAATTGAAAAGACAGAAGAAACCATTACGGTAGAAATGGATGACTATGAAGCTGTTATTGATATAACAACAGGAAAAATCATAAAGTTTGAAAGTACCAAAGGAATTAAGCCAAAAGTAGAAGCTAATTTATATCAAGAAAATGGAAGTGAATTAGTACCAGATACAACCTATGAAAAAGTAATCTTAACAGTAGATGTAAAGAATAAAGAAGAATTAGGAAGTATTGATTCTATTATAGTAAAAGATGCAGAAGGAAATGTGATAAACAAAAGAGATACACTTGTAGGAACAGGAATAGCTAGTTATGAAGTAGCAGGAAGTGGAATTTATACAGTGACAGTAAAAGCAACAACAGAGGGATTTCAAAAAGAAACAACAATAAAAGTACCAATTAAAGTAGCACCAGAAGGGTGGAAAATAACGACAAAAGATGATGAAGAGTGGTATAATTATGGGAATTCAAAAATTAACGCACCAAAATTAGCAGGAGAAATGACACCGATTAAATATATAGGAGAAAATCAAACCGGAAATAAATGGGCAAATGCAACGACAAAAGATGGAAGTATGTGGGTATGGATACCAAGATATGCTTATAAGATAACAAAGGGATATCATACAACTACAGCAGGAACAATTGAGGTTGCGTTCTTAGATACAAAAGATAATTTCTTAAATGGAGAAACTGGGGAAATAACCAATAATCCAGCAGAGACTGGAGCAGGAATTTCAAAATGGCTAGTGCATCCATCCTTTACAAGTAGTGCAGAATATGGTGGTGGATTTGGAGAGATAGAAGGTTTATGGATAGGAAAATTCGAAACAACAGGAAGTGAATCAAGCTTGAGTGTAAAGCCGGGATTAGCAACTTTGAGTGGTATATCTACGATAAATAAGGAATGGAAAATTGCTCAAAATGGTAAATTTGGCGAAACGGTGGATTTAAAAAGTCATATGGCAAAAAATAGTGAATGGGGAGCGACTGTTTATTTAGGGCATAGTAAATATGGAACAAATGCGAAACGAGTAGAGAGCAGAGGAGATATTACAAGTTGGTCTACAGGAGGAAGTCAAACAAAATCAACAATATATAGAACGAATAAAAAACAGAGTACAACTCATAACGCTACAGGAGCATATGATATGGCAGGAGGATTCGGTGAACAGGTTGCAACATATATAAATCATGGAGGAGAATCTTTAATAAAAAATGGAGGAACTGCTAGTGGAGATTTATATGGTACTAATCCAATAGAAAGAGCAACTAGTACACCATACAAAACGGTTTATGAAGGGATTGGAGATACTACAAAAGATTACGAAACAGCTAAAAAATATAAAGGAGATGCTATGTATGAAACTTCTGCCAAAACAGAGAGCCAAGCTTTAGAGAATTGGATTGGCTGCAATTCTAATTATTATAATAGTTATCATCAAACAGCTTTTTTTATACGCGGTCATTATGGTGTTAATTTTGGATTTTGGAACAGTGAAGGTACATCATCAAGTGCAACAACAGCTTTTCGAATGGTATTAGTTTTATAGAATATTAAAAATAATAAAATACCTTTAGGATAGATAAGACATATCCAGAAGGTATTTTTTACAATCAACATAAAAAGGAACCAATAATCAGTAAAAATAATATAATATACAAAAACAGTGGAGGTAATAATCATATGTTAAAATTATTTAGAAAAACACTAGCAATCTGTTTAATTGGTTTCGGACTGGGAATTTTATTGGTATTATTACTTCCAATAACAGGTTGGTTATTCATGATAGGAATTATTGTCATTGCAGTTGGATTTATGTGGCTAGCTTGTTAAGAAGAAAAGGAGGGAGATACATATGACAGTCGTCGTAAAAAAAGTACCAAAATTTTTGAGAGGATTTGTAAAATTAATATTTGGAATTAAAGACTAGGGAGCAAAAGAAACATCCCTAATTGGACACAAAAAAAGAGCTTCTTTAGGCTCTTTTTACTTTACCATCTTTTAAACATTTTGCACATACATAAATTC
>CANEEJ010000016.1 GCA_947426525.1 uncultured Clostridium sp.
GTTATGAAAATGGAAAATGAGGAATTAGTATTAAGACCAATGAACTGTCCTCACCACATGTTAATCTACAAAAACAAACTACATTCTTATCGTGATTTACCAATTAGAATAGGGGAATTAGCACATGACTTTAGATATGAATCAAGTGGAAGTGTTTGTGGATTAGAAAGAGTTCGTGAAATGTGCCAAAACGATGCCCATATCTTTGTAACACCAGAACAAATCAAAGAAGTATTTGGAGAAGTAGTAAAACTAATTTTATCTGTATATGAAGATTTTGGATTTGATAACTACACATTCCGTTTATCTTTAAGAGATAAAAATGATAAAGAAAAATACTTTGATGATGACGAAATGTGGGATAACGCAGAAAGTCAATTAAGAGAGATTTTAACAGAATTAGGAATTAATTACTATGAAGCAGAAGGGGAAGCAGCTTTCTATGGACCTAAATTAGATGTTCAAATTAAAACTGCCATTGGACATGATGTAACTATTTCAACTTGTCAATTAGACTTCTTATTACCACAAAGATTTGAACTAGAATACATTGGAGAAGATGGAAAAGCCCATAGACCAGTAGTTATTCATAGAGCAATTTTAGGAACTTTTGATAGATTTTTATCATTCTTAATTGAAGAATATAAGGGAGCCTTTCCAGCATGGTTAGCACCAACACAAGTAAAAATTCTACCAATTACAGACAATCAACACGAATATGCAAACCAATTAAAAGCTGAATTTGCTAAAAAAGGTATCCGTGTTACAGTAGATGATAGAAATGAAAAAACAGGATACAAAATTAGAGAAGCACAACTTGAAAAAGTGCCATATATGTTAGTTGTAGGAGCCAAAGAAGTAGAAGAAAATACAGTTGCCGTTCGTTCAAGAAAAGATGGTGATATCGG
The DNA here is from genome assembly GCA_947426525.1 of uncultured Clostridium sp. GTDB lineage: Bacteria > Bacillota > Clostridia > TANB77 > CAG-508 > CAG-269. The sequence continues at coordinate 909 of CANEEJ010000016.1, forward strand.
AACAATGAAAATAGAAGACTTCAAACAAAAATTACTAGAAGAAATTGAAAATAAAACCAAATAGATAAAAGGAGAACAAAAATGAAAATAGGAATTGTAGGATTGCCAAATGTAGGGAAAAGTACAATGTTTAACAGTATCACAAAAGCAGGAGCAGAATGTGCTAACTATCCATTTTGTACAATCGAACCAAACGTGGGTGTAGTTGGTGTACCAGATGAAAGATTAGACAAACTAACCCAAATGTACCATCCACAAAAAACCACACATGCAGTAATTGAATTTGTTGATATTGCAGGATTAGTAAAAGGAGCTAGCAAAGGAGAAGGATTAGGAAATAAATTTTTATCTCATATCCGTGAAACAGACAGCATTTGTGAAGTAGTAAGATGCTTTGAAGATTCTAATGTAGTTCATGTAGATGGCAGTGTTGATCCAATTAGAGACATTGAAACCATTAACTTAGAATTAATTTTTGCTGACATTGAGACTGTTAATAAAAGATTAGATAAAGCAAGAAAAAATTTAAAAGCAGATAAAAAATACCAACAAGAAATTGATTTATTAGAAAGAATAAAAGAAAATTTAGAGAACGGAATATCTGCAAGAGCAATTGATTTTAATGAAGAAGAACAAGAAATGGTAAAAGAAATGTTTTTATTAACTACCAAACCAATTTTATACATTGCTAATGTTTCAGAAGAACAATTAGATGATGCCGAAAACGATGAAATGGTAAAAAGAGTAAAAGAATATGCACAAAAAGAAAAGGCAGAAGTAATTCCATTATGTGTTAAAATTGAAGAAGAATTATCTGGACTAGAAGAGGAAGATAAAAAAGAAATGTTAGAAGCATTGGGACTAGAAGAATCTGGGCTTGATAAAGTGATTAAAAAAAGTTATGATTTATTAGGATTAATGTCTTTCTTAACTGCTGGAGAACCAGAAGTAAGAGCTTGGACCATAAAAAAAGGAACCAAAGCACCACAAGCTGCTGGAAAAATTCATTCTGATATTGAAAGAGGATTTATCAAAGCAGAAGTAGTTTCTTACGATGACTTAATGAAAGTAGGTTCTATGGTAAATGCTAAAGAAAAAGGATTGGTTCGTTCAGAAGGAAAAGAGTATATTATGCAAGATGGTGACATTGTATTATTCAAATTCAATGTGTAAAATATGTAAAAGCACTGTAATAAAAATGTAAATAAAAATTAAAATAAAAGTATTGACTTATTAAATTTTTAAGTATAAAATATAAATTGTAAACAAAAGAAATTAGTATTTATATGTTTTTTACAGAAAACACTTGAATTATACTTGAAAAGATAGTATAATTAAAGGTGATTAAAACAATACTAATAAAAATGTATAAAGGAAAAAGGAGAATCGATATGAAAAAATCAAATTTAATTAAAGTATTTTCAATTTTATTAATGAGTGTAATGGTAGCAATGTTTAGTACAAACGTATTTGCTGCAACTGATACAAACTTCACAGAATTATCAGTATCAAATGGTACAAATTCTAATAACACAAGTAATACTGGTAATGCAGCTGGAAACAACACAGGTAATAATACAGGAAACAACACAAATACAAATAATACAAATGCCAATAAAAACAATACAAACAATTCAAGTGTATACAATAACACAAATTTACCAAAAACAGGTATAGAAGACTCTATTCCAGTAGCTATGCTAGTAGTTGTATTTGGTATCTCAGCAGTATATGCTTACAAGAAAATAAAAGATTACAGAAATATCTAATGGATTAAAAAGCTTTCTCAATAAGAAGAAAGCTTTTTTTGTTTTGCCTTTACAATAATACGATTTGAATTAAAATTATTACAAGTAACAAGAGTTAGAATTTTTTCATTTTCCGTATAATCCAAAACAGGAGAAAGATCTGTTTCCGAAACTTCATAAACATTATAAACAAAATATACATATTGAGTACCTTTAGAATCAAAAATAAAAATCTCATCTTCTTGGGACAAAGAAGATATTTTGCTAAAAAATAAAGAATTATCGTAATTATGTCCAGCAATACAAATATTTCCATCAACAGAAGGCGTATCTCCATAAAATTTACAAGGTGAAACCTTTAGTAGTTCTTCTGACAATTGAGAAAAAACAGGATAATATAAATTAATTTTAGGAATCTCAATAATACCAAACAAACCATTTGGAGTTTCTTCAGCAGAAGAAGTAGAAGTACCGAGAGCGATATAATCGATAAACATTATAATTAGCAAGTAGTTTATCTGAAAAATCCTCTTTTTTATTCAATTGATAAAAATAAAAACAACCACCTAAAGCAGAAACCACCAAAATACAAAGCGAAAAAGCAAATTGAAACTTAAACCAGTCCTGCTTTTTAGAAAATTGAGACAATGGGGGACAGGTCTCAACTGTCTCATTTGATTTTGATTTAGTAACTAAAATTTGATTTTTCATAAATTTAGTGTATACAAAACACTAAAAAAAATACCTTAAAATAAAAAGGTATTTTTTTTAGTTTTTATTAATTGTGGCATAACTTCAAATTTTATTGTAAAACAAGGAAAAGCAGAAACTTCATTTTCCTCTAAACAATCTAAATAGATATCTAATTCCTCTAAGTTTCTACAACCTGCTATGATAATTGGATTTAATTCAGTTTTAAACATTAACTCTAATCCTAAATCAAAAGCTTTTGTAATACTACCATTTTCCTTTTCTCTAACTAAACGAAAACTTTCTTTAAATCTCGAAATAGCAGAATTTTTAAATCGTGCTAAATCTACGATATATAAGTCATCTACAACTTCTTGTAAGGTTGAATAGGCGTTTTTTGAATTTCTAAACTTTTCTTGTATTTCTGTGTAAAAGAAAGGCAAATAGGCTTTTTGTTCTTTTTCAGAAATAATTAAAATATTATTATCATGAGGTTCTAATTCGATGTTTACTTTTAATTTATCTTTTTCCAACAAGAGATTATCTTTTGTTAAAATTGTTTTTTTGATTTTTTTATTAGAAGAGCAAGAAAAGCAAAGTTCCATAACTGTAGTTAAAATAGAAGTATCTAATGTTTCGAATTCTATGATATAACGAGACAATTCATCTCGTTGTTTATTATATTCTACTAAATTTGCTTTAATTTCATTTTGATTATTTTCAATACTTTTATCATACAAAGAAATTGTTAAAGTTAAATCCTTATCCAACTTAGAAGCCAATTCTTGAATTGTATTTACTTTTTCAAAAAGTTGTTTTAGTAAAGAAACAGTGTCATAAAAACTATCTACTTTATTTTTATCAATTAAATCAGCCATTTCAAGCATGCGATTTGTAATTGATAAAAGATACTCTTTTTTGTTATCATATAAATTTATAATTTCTTTTATATTTTCTTTTTCTGATGTCAAACGATAAATTAAATCTGTTTTTATAAAACAATCTAATGTATCAAAATGATAAAAAAACATAATATCCTCCCAATTTTTTCTTTTGCTATACTTCTATTATAACAGAAAAACAAAGAAAAAATATTACATTTTCATGACATAGTTATATTTTCTGAAATATAGGATATATATAACCAAGGAGGTTTACTATGTTAAAAATGAAAGAATTACCATATCCTTTAGATGCTTTAGAACCCTATTATTCAAAACAAACGCTAGAATTACATTATAACATATTATACAAAGGATATGTTGACAATACGAACCAAACAGAAGAGAAATTAGAACAAGCAAGAAAAAACAACGATTTTGCCAATATTAAATGTTATGAAAAAAATTTAAGTTTTTTTGGTTCAGGAGCTATTTTACATGAATTATTTTTTGAAAATATGGGACCACCAGTTCCTACTGAACCAAGTTTATCTTTAATGGAAAAAATCATAGCAGACTTTGGAAGTTATGACAATTTTAAGAATCAATTTAATGAAGCAAGCAAGATGGTAGAAGCTTCACGGTTGGTGTTTATTAGTGTGGGTTCCAACATGGAATAAATTAGAAATATTACAATGTGAAAAACACCAAAATTTAACCTTATGGGGATGCAAACCGCTTCTAGTACTGGATATGTGGGAGCATTCTTATTATTTACAATACCAAACCAAAAGACCAGAGTATATTAAAGCCTTTTGGAATATTGTGAACTGGAATGAAGTTAATAAACGTTTTGCAAAGATTATAAAATAAAATAAAAGGGTTGTAATATAAATATTTATATTACAACCCTTTTAAAGATATTGTCTTTTTTTAGTATTTATGATAAATTACATACAAGATACGAATGTAAAAGCAAAGGAGAAAAAAATGCCAATTATTGAAGTAGAAAACCTAGAAAAAACATACAAAACAATTGAAAAAGAAGAAGGAATGATAGGATACGTAAAAAACTTACTAAAGCCAAGATATAAAGAATTTAAAGCGGTAAAAGGTATCAATTTCAAAATTGAACAAGGAGAACTAGTAGGTTATATAGGAGAAAACGGAGCAGGAAAATCAACCACTATAAAAATGTTAACAGGACTTTTAACACCAACTTCTGGAAAAGTTTTAGTAGATGGTATCATACCAAACGAAAAAAGAATACAAAACAATCAAAATATAGGAGCTGTATTTGGACAAAAAACACAATTATGGTGGGATTTACCTGTTATCGAGTCTTTTCGATTAATTAAAAAAATGTATCAAATCCCAGAAAACGAATATCGAAAAAATTTAAAGAAATTTACAAATTTACTAGAATTAGAAGAATTATTAGAAAAACAAGTGAAAAATTTAAGTTTAGGACAAAAAATGAGATGTGAAATAGCAGCTACTTTTTTACACAATCCCAAAATCGTCTATTTAGATGAACCAACTATAGGATTGGACGTTTTAGTAAAAGAAAAAATACGAAAGTTTATAAAAGAAATCAATCAAGAAAAGAAAACCACTGTAATCTTAACCACTCATGATTTAAAGGACATTGAAGATGTTTGCGATAGAATTATTTTACTAGACAACGGAAAAATTATCTACGATGGAGAGAAACAAAAATTCAAAGATACTTATGGCAAATATATCATAGCTGAATTTATCATAAAAAATAAAAAAGAAAATATAAAACTTGATAATATTGAAATACTAGAAGAAAAAGAAAACAAAATAAAAGTTAAATTTAGCCATGAAGAAATGACCATTGTAAAAGTAATGAATGAGGTCTCAAAAAATTGCACGATAGAAGATATCCATATGAAAGAAGCAGAATTAGAAGATATTTTAAAAGAAATATACAAAGGAGTACATAACCCATGTTAAAAACGATGATAGCATTAGGAAAAATGCAATTTAAGCAATACAACATATATAAATCAAACTTTTGGTTATTTACCTTAAACCGAATCATAGAAGTAGCTGTCTATATTTTTGTATGGCAAGCCATTTATCAACAAACAGGAGAAACAGGAGGCTTTACGTTGCCACAAATGGTAACATACTATATTTTGGCAATTGCCTTTATTTCATTTGCCACTTGGGGAATTAACGAAGATATTGCTTACTCAATCCGAACAGGGCAAATTCATAAAGAATTACTAAATCCAATTTCTTATTTTAAATATTATTTTGGTGTAAATTTAGGAGAATTAGCTTTTGCCGTTGTGGTAGGAACTGCAACATTTGTATTTTGTGCTATTTTTTGGGAGTTTGTTTTACCAAATAGTTTCCTTAATTTTATTTTATGTATTTTAGTTATTTTACTAGGAATACCAACAACCTTCTTTCTTCAAATGATAACAGGAACATGTGGATTTTATACAAACTCTATTTGGGGAATGCAAATATTAAGGAAGGCAATTATTACCATATTTTCTGGCATGATAGCACCAATTACTTTATTTCCAACTTGGTTTCAGGAATTGTCGAAGTATTTACCATTTAAAGAACTAATCTATACACCAATTAATATATGGTTAGGACAAGTTTCTTATAGTGAAATTATTTTTATTATAGGAAAACAAATCTTATGGGGCATCATTTTATATAAAATAGCTAAATTATTTTTTAATCATGCTGTAAAAAACATAACAATCAATGGAGGATAATATGAAAAAAATATTACACAATATAAGCTTATATCTTTCGTTATTAAAAATAGCATTAAAAGAGATTTTAATTTATAGAGTGGACTGTCTGGTTGGAATTTTTTCTCAATTGATGGTGCAATTAGTAAGTTTAATTTTTATTATCATTGTATTTCAAAATACAGAAAGTTTAGCAGGATGGAGCTTTGAACAAATTATACTATTATATGGAATTACCAGAATTCCAATTGGAATAGCAGGTTATTGTTTTGATTCTCTTTATGATATTGGTCCTAAGTATATTAGAAATGGCGAATTCGACAAAATTTTATTAAGACCAGTTCATCCACTAATTTCTATTATTGGATCCTCTGATGATTTCACATCAGTAGGAGATGTCTTAATAGGAATGGGGATAACCATTTATATGTTAATAAAATTGTCTATTCCAATAACAGCCATACTAATTTTTAAAATTATATTTTTCAGTATAATAGGTACCTTAATAATTGGAGCAATAGATACCATTTTTAGCATTTCATCTTTTTGGACATATCGTTCTAATGAAGTGATTTGGGCATTTTATAGAATGTATACTTTTGCAGAATATCCAATTAATATTTATAACAAATTTATAAAGATATTAATTACTATTATTCTACCATTTGCTTTTGTCGCTTATTATCCAACCATGGATTATTTAGGAATGAACCACTTTATGATTTATTTATCGCCTTTTATAGCTACTATTTTGTGGGTAATTGCTGTTAAAGTGTGGAATATAGCTTTGAAGCATTATAGAAGTACAGGCAGTTAAAATATTTATTTTATAAGTGTTAATATTTACATAAATACATGATAAAATATAGAACATGTCGTGATTATGCGACAAAACGGTAACTTTATAAATTCTCTAAAGCAAATGTTAGGAGGAAACCATATGAGAGAAGAATTTGTAAGTAGACAACAAGTTGAATTGCTTCCAGAAAGACTTCGGAAAGCAGAAGAAACAAATGCTACCAAAGAACTGCATGATTATATGTGGGATTTGTATGAAGAAAACAAGTTTAAACAAATGAATATTTTGGTAGTTGGTGCAGGTGGTTCTTATGCCTCTGCAATTTTTGCAAAGCATGCACTTCGAGACGAAATGCGAACACCAAAGGTAGAAGCAGTAACACCACAAACGGCTGTTAGAATTCTCACACAGTTTGATCATGTTAACTTTGGAGAATGGAATCCAAAATATAATTTTGTATTAGGAATTTCCTATTCAGGGAGGACACCAGATATTAAATCTGTTTCAGATTTATGTGTCAAAAAAGGATTTCCATTTGTGCTTCTTACTGGCACTGAAAAATCAAAACTGATGGATATTTACAAAGAAAGTGAAGGAATTAAAATTGTATCTTATTTCAATCCAAAAGATATGACAGGAAAAGAAAGAGGTATGATTTCAATGGTTGCAACACTTGCACCAACTACTATTTTAGATGATAGTTGGTGCAGTAAAATGATTTCTGAAAATCAACAAGCTTTAGTAGTTGGAGAAAAGTTTGTATCAGATTTAAATATCCGCAATATAGCAAAAGCAATCAAACACTCTCCTGTTATCCACGTGTTTTATGAATGGGATACACTACCAACAGCGGTTGACATTGAAAGCAAATTCGTAGAGAGTGGAATTGCTAATGTTGTTCTTCATGAGAAAAAGAATTTTTCTCATAGGCGAAGTACCTTGTTATACAATCAAAAATTTGCATTGGCAATTAATTTAACTCGGCACCAGATAGGAGTGGCATTAGACAACATAAAGCCTTCTGTTAAGAAGTTCTACAAATATCAATATGATGGAGATATAGCTATGTTTTTGAAACAGGTATGTCAACAAAAATCAGCCCATTATATCGAGATTGGAACAGTAGCGATGATGCCAAATCAATGGAATATTGAAGCTATGGCAAAAATTCCATATCTAATTACAGCCATTGGTGAAGAATTAGGGGCTGACATTTCTAAACCGTTGATGCCATATCCTAAAGAAGCAATTAAACTTTATGATTATGAAGGCAAATTCTAAAATTTAAAAAGTTAAAAGGCTAGTATGTGATTTACATACTAGCCTTTTACAATATAATTATAATGGAAAATAATCCTAAAATAGCAAAAAGAAAGTAACAGCAAGACAAAGAAAGTTGCATTTTAAAACCAATAGCACGATACAACTGAAAAAAGCTAACACAAAAATTAAATATTTCACTTATCATAATAGCCAAAAGATAGCCTGCAACTCCTAAAGAAGGGACTAAAAAATAAATAACAGCAATCGTTAACACTAAATCTAAAATATTACAAACCATAACGCCAAATTGCTTATTTAAGCCTTTTAACATGCTATCTATAATAGTATCTGCATAAATAAACAAAATAAGAGGAGAAAGGATTTTGATGTATTTACTACATGCTAAATTGTGAAACACCATAAGGCTAATATCATTAGCAAAGAAAAAGAAAATCATACCAATACTAATAGAGAATAGGGAAGTTACTAAAAAAGCTTTTTGACAAATTTCCACTATTCTTTTTTTATATTGTTGCGCTAGCAAGGCAGAAAACTCAGGAATTAGCAAATTACTAAAAGATACAATAAACACATTAGGAAACATAAGTACTGCCATTGTCATTCCATTAATCTTTCCGTATTCAGATAAAGCCAGTGTATAAGGTAAGCCAAATAAAACCAAGCGACTCGGGATTAAAAATTGTTTTAATGTTGACAATCCTGAGCGAATATAGGAAGTAATAGAAACAGGCAAAGTAATGTTTAAAATTTTCTTCTTAAAAGTAATATTAGTTATGGCTCTAGTACTATAAGCTGATTTATCTATTTTATATAAAAGACACAACAAACAGCAAGAACAAACTTCTGAAATAACATCAGCTAAAATTAAACAATTGCAAATTGTTTCGACATTGGGACTAGCATAAAAATGTAACAAAAGAATGCTTGCTATGATTTTTACAATTAACTCAAACAATTGAGAAAAAGCACTTTTATAAGCTTTTCGTACAGCTGAAAAATAACCATTCATAACACTAGAAACGCTAATAAAAGGTAGTCCCACAGCAATTAGAAAAAGTGGAATTTTTGAAATCATAGACTTTAACCAAACATTAGAAATTATGTCCGAGAAAAATAAAATCAAAATACTACTGCCAAAACCCAAGAATAAAGAAAAAAGTAAGCAAGTTTTTACCGCCTTTAATCCATCGAAAAAATTCTTTTTGGCAAATTGTTCGGAGACAATATAAGTACAGGCTAAACTTAGTCCAGAAGTGGCAAATGTTATAGCAAATAAATATACAGACATAACTAGACTGAATACACCAACTGCTTCGGAACCAATTTTATTTGAAACATATAAATTGAATATCATTCCTATACTTTTCATGACAAAGGCTGTTATGGTTAAGATAATGCCATTCATAAAGAAAATTTTTGTTTTTTTCAAAATATCACCTTTTAATAGATATGTAAAAAGAAGGCTTAAATATTCCTTGAAAAATGTAAACTCTTGTGATATATTTTTAATATGAAATTAAAATAGGAGAAAAGAAATGTTTATAAACTATGCTCATAGAGGTGCTTCGCAATATGCACCAGAAAATACGATGTCAGCTTTTAAAAAAGCACTAGAACTAAAAGCAAACCGGAATAGAGTTAGACTTGCAAAAGACCAAAGATGGAGAAATTGTTATATTTCACGATAAAAAATTAGATAGAACTTCTAATGGTATGGGGAAAATAGCAGACTATACTTATGAAGAACTATTACAATTTGATTTTGGAAGTTGGTTTAGCCAAGAATATAAGGGTGAAAAAATTGTGAGATTTGAAGATTTTGCTAAAGAGTTCTTATCTCAAAATTTAACTTTTGCAATAGAATTAAAAGCAGAAAACATAGAAAAAGAGGTATTAGAAATTATCCATAGATATGCTAACCATGAAAATATTTATATTACTTCTTTTGAATATAAAATACTAGAAAAAGTAAGAAATCTTGATAAAACAATAAAAATATCTTGGTTGATAGAAGAAAACATAAATGAAGAGAATATAAAAGAATTATTAAAAATAAAAGGAAATCAAATTTGCCCAGAAGCAACAAAGGTGTTTCCTGAAGATATAGAACTAGCATATAAAAATGGATTAGGAGTTAGGCTTTGGGGTGTTGCAAATGAAGAGATAATGGAAAAAGTGTACTTTCTAAATACAGAAGGGATGACTGTGAATTTTCCAGATAAGTTATATCAATTAATGGAGGTAAATAAGCATGACTAATCTTATAAATTCGAATCAAAAATTAGAACCATTTCATGATAATGTAATTTATGAAACAGAGAACTTTGTAGTTGCAATTCCTAAAATGCCACATATTCCTAGATTAGATGGAGGACATATTTGGATTAGAGCCAAAAATGAATATTTCAAAAGTAGAAGTGAACTTACCCCGAAATTAGCTATAGAAGTAATGCGTTTAACCATGTTAGTTGGAGAGGCTATGAAAAATGGAATGAAAAATAGAAATATAGAAATTGAAAGAATTAATTATCAGGAAAATGGAAATTGGGCTTATCAAAAGGGAAAAGAACCCTCCTTTCATATTCATTTATATGGAAGAACAAAGAATTCAGTTACTCAAACTTGGGGAGAGGCACTTGTTTTTCCCAATAAGGCGACGGGATTTTATAATAATTTTGAAGCTTTTAAAGAAGAAGATATAAAAGAAATAAAAAGACAATTGACTATTTTAGAAAAAAACGAAAAATATAATCTTGAAAATTGGAAAGGATAAATACTATGGACTTATATGTAATAAGGCATGGAAGGACAAATAATAATGATAAACATCTTTTTAATGGTAGAACAGATGAAGATATAAACGAAACAGGAATTAAACAAGCCAAAATGGCAAAAGAAGAACTAAAAAGTCTTCCAATCAATTTAATCATTTGCTCACCTATGAAAAGAACGAAACATACAGCACAAATTATAAATGGGAAAGAGATTCCTATTATTTATGATGAAAGACTAATAGAAAGAGATGCAGGGGAATTGACCTTAAAGCCAAATGAGGCAGTTGATAGAGAAGCTTATTGGAATTATTATTCTACAAAATATAAGAATTTAGAAACGGTACCAGAACTTTTTAGAAGAGTGCATCCTGTTCTTGATGAAATACAAGTAAAATATAAAGATAAAAATATTTTATTAGTAACACATAATGGTGTAGCAAGAGCTATTTATGCTTATTTTTATGGACTACCAGAGGATGGAAATATTAGAAATATTGGAGTTCATGAAAATTGCGAAATTAGAAAATACGAGGTGAAGTAATACTATGAAAATGATTATTTTTTCTGATATACATTATTTAGATAAACGACCAAAAGAACTAAGCGTGAATTTAAAGAGAAAACTAACACAATATACCATGCCATTATTAGAAAAATTAATATATGAAATAAACTGTAACATTAAACCAGATATAACAATAAATTTAGGAGACTTAATTGAAGATACTTATAATCATGAGAAAGACGTTATAAATCTTAATTATATTTGGAATAAATTAAAAAACATAAAAGGAACATTTTATTCAGTAGTTGGAAATCATGATTTAAGAACTATGAACAAAAGGGAAGAAGTAGAAGAAATTATGAAATATAAACATTCTACCTTTTCTGTTAATGTAAATGGATATCATATAGTTATATTAGGTACAGAAATAAGGCATGAATTAGGACTAGAAAGAGGAGGAATTTTCAAGGCACAATACATTTCGAAAGAAGATTTAGAATGGCTAAGAAATGATTTGGAAAATAATACATTACCTTGTCTTGTTTTTACCCATTTTGGATTAGCAGAAGATAAAATGGAGGGGAATTATTGGTTTGCAGAAGCACCAGAATGTGCTTTACTTAGAAATAGAAAAGAAGTGAAAGAAATATTTAAGAAAAATAAGAATATTATGGCTGTTTTTTCAGGGCATCAGCATTGGACAAAAACATTACAAGAAGATGGAATATCTTATTATGTGTTAGGTTCTTTAATAGAGAATATAGAAAATGATGGAATTCCAGATGGCATATATTTTGAAGTGAATTTAGAAGATAAAAATATGGAAGTGATAGAGCATCATATTTTACTAGAAGAGTATTAGGAGTAGTACTCTTTTATTTTATTCAGCTAATTACTTTACTTCTTATGTAAATTGTGATAAAATAGGATACATAATTATTTTTAACTATAAAAAGCTTAGTTAGCATTTTAAGAAAGGAGATATGAATATGGCAGAAGGAGGCTTCTTCGCAAGACTCTTTGGACTGGAGGATACGAATTCTGAAACTGAAAATCGGATAGAAGACACCGTAGAAACCAATACAATAGAGTTTGCAGGAACAACATTACAAGATGCAGTAAACTTTGTAGCAGAATTGCAGAGTTATTATTATAACGATATCTGCAAAATGCAATCTGATTTAGTCGTACAAACATTTAATGTTAATGAGGAAAAACTCATTAACAAAAAGATTAAACAAGATAAAACAGCGCTTTCTCAAATAGACCAAGTTCTAAACGAAGTAAAAGAAAATGAGAAAGAATATCAAACAGTATGGAAAAAGTCTGTTTATAGTTTTTATGACGAAATCGAAAAAGTAAAATTAGCATCAGTTCAAGCAAAAGTTTTTGCTATTCTAATTCAGCTATATGCAATTAATACAAAGCAAGAATTAGACACTATCATTCTTAACCGGATTGAAAAGTATAAGGAAGCATGGAATATTTCAGAAGAAATCCAAATCCCCAAAAATTTCAATGCAATTTTAATTGATGGTAGTGATGGCATAGAAAAGTATCGTTTTGGAGAATTTTATAAATCAATTCATGCAAATGATACTGATATTGTGTTGGATGCAAAACAATTAAACCAAATCAGAGCATTGGAGTTTGAGTTTACAGATGATATTCCTACTGATGAAGTATGGGTATATGTTTCAAATGTAACAAGACTTCAACTCAATTTTATGAGAAGAAACTGTATGATTGGTAACACGTGGGAACAACTACCAAAAAACAAGTTGATATTGGATGTTGTAAAAACGAAAAACTTAAAACAGTATCTAAAGGGAGTACTGCAGATTGTATTTACCAAAAATGCACATGCGGTTATTTCTATCGTTGTTCCAACAAGAGAGATGCTTAGTGTAATAGGACCTATTAAGAAGGATGGTAAAAAGGTAGAAATAGTAAAACGATACCGGTTTTATCTAAAAGAAAGAAGTGGCTTATATAAAAACAATTTAATAACCACGAGAATTAGTAGGCGAAGGATTCCAGAAAAGGTACAATTTATATCTTATTTAGAATTCAAAAAAATGTATTTTTGAGTTAAAATAAAAAGGCTATACAATGAAAAAATCATTGCTATAGTCTTTTTATTTTATAAAATTTACATAAAAAGCAACTTTTTTAAAGCAAAGTGTTGACTTTTTATGTAAAATGTTGTATGATACTTAACGAACAAAATATTTAAGTAGCTATTTCATTGTGTACAATGAAGTAACAGTACATTCTCATAAACATGAGAATATCTTAGCTACTCTTGTAACAGTCAACTTTATCAAACTCAAGGAGGTAGGCAAATGTCTGTAAAATTAACAAAAGGTCAGGGAGTAAACCTCAAAAAAGATGCTCCAAATCTGAAACGGGTTCTTATCGGCTTAGGCTGGGATCCTGTAAAATCTTTCTTTAGCGTTGCTCAGATGGACATTGATGCAAGCGTGATTTGTATCGATGATAAGGGACGGAAGGAAGATGTTGTGTACTTTGGTAACTTAAGACATCGTTCTGGTGCAATTAAGCACTATGGCGACAATCTCACCGGTGATGGAGATGGTGATGACGAACAGATTGAAATCAATCTGGAAAAAATTCCGGAAAAAATCAATCGATTGTCCATTATTATCAACATCTATTCTGCTTATAGTAGAAACCAGCATTTTGGCAAAGTAAAGAACTGCTTTGTCCATGCATCTGACATAGACTCTGGCAAAGAGCTGGTGTACTATGATATTGATGGAAACTTTGACGGTAAGACCGGAATCTTTGTTGCGGACATCTATCGCCACAATGGCGAATGGAAATTCAAAGCAATTGGTGAAGGCGTCAAAGTGCGTGGTATACCTGAAATGGTTGAAATGAAGTGTAGCCGCAGGTAAACTGCATAACAAAAACAAAATAAAAACAGGAGGAAATTATTATGGCAGTAACATTAAAAAAAGGTGGAAGAGTTAACTTAACAAAGGACACAGGATTAAAAGAGGCTATGATTGGCTTAGGCTGGGATACCAACCGGTATCAGGGCAGCGCAGATTTTGACCTGGATTTGGTGATTTTCGAATGCGACAAAAACAAACGTTGTATCGATGAGCAGCATTTTATCTTCTACGGCAATCTCGAAGATCCGGAACATGCTATTAAGCACTCTGGAGACAACCGCACAGGTGCAGGAGACGGCGACGATGAAACAGCATTCATCAAGTTTGCTAACATTCCTGAAAGTGTCGAAAACATTGTTATTGTGGTTACCATCTATGAAGCAAAGGAGAATAACCAGAACTTCGGACTGGTAGATAATGCCTTTATTCGTATGGTTAATACAGAAAACGATGAGGAGATTTTACGGTATGACCTGGGAGAAGATTTTTCAATCCAGACAGCAGTTGTATTTGCGGAGATTTACAAACATGCCGGAGAATGGAAGTTCAAGGCTGTCGGCGAAGGATATGCCAAAGATTTGGCGGATCTTTGCCGGGAATATGGCATTGATGTTGCATAAAAAAGCAGCGCATGTAGCTAATTAACTTAGAACCTGCACCTCATTTGCTATGCAAGTGAGGTGCTTTTCTTCAAAAAACAAAACATTAGGAGGATTAAAACATGGAAGAAATGGTAATGCAGCAGGAATTATCACTACCAGCTAGTTATGCACAGCGTATGACGCCTGAGGTGGCTCGGAAAGTAGCAGATTTAAAATCAACGATTGATATGCATGATAAAGGAAAAGTTGTTGCCTATGGGCGTGAGCAGCAGGCTTCACTTGGAAAGTTTTCAGATTCTATTTTACAGGGCGTTGGAACCAAAGAAGTCGGCGAAGCAGGTCAACTGTTGGCGCAAGTTGTAGGAGACCTAAATGGCTACAAAGCAACTTGCAATCAGGAAAGTTCAGGACTATTCGGCTTTTTAAGAAAACAGAAATCCAAATTAAAAGCACTTCAGACTAAGTACAGGTCTTTGGCTGATAACATGGATATTGTTGTCAAAGAGCTACAGAAAAAAGACTTAGCATTGGGGCAGGTCTCCAGAAACTTTGATGTCATGTATGAAGAAAACCGTGCAACTTATGAATTTTTGACAATGGTTATCTTTGCAGGTGAACAGGCTTTAGTAGAAGAAAAGCAAAAACTCGCTGCTATGAGGCAGGAAGCAGAGGCATCAGGCGATTCAATGGAAATGCAGAGAGTATCGGATTTTGGCGATGATATCATTCGATTTGAAAGAAGATTGTATGACTTAAAATTAACACGGACTGTGGCTATCCAGCAGGCACCTCAAATTCGTAATATCCAAAAAGGTGCGGATGAAGTTTCCGAGAGCATTAAGACTACAATTGTTACATCGATTCCATTATGGAAATCACAGATGGCAATTGCTCTGGGCATGAAAGTGCTAAGAGAAGGCTTAGAGGCTGTTAATGGTGTTAAGGATGTAACCAATGCGATGTTACTTGCCAATTCTCAAATGAACAAACAGCTCACATTAGAAGCTGCTCAGGCAGTTGAAAGGGGAGTTATTGATATTGAAACAATCAACAAGGTCAATCAGGACTTGATTGAATCAATTAATGGTTCTTATGAGATTGCACAAAAGGCTATTACAGCAAGAGAAGAGGGAGCTAAGCAGCTTCAGGCGAATGAAGCTGAACTCAAAGCTGCAATTATTAAATATACAAATTTGTAAGCAGATAAGAATAATTCTAATCCAAAAATCCAGTTCATTATGAACTGGATTTTTGGATTAAGTTAATAACAAAATCAAGTATGTTATCAGCTGATTTTGCCTTTATAAACTTATTAAGGGCTTCTAATTCGCAGTCAAAAGGAATTATGCCATAATTAGAATATTCCAACATGGAAATATCTAAATTACTATCACCAGCTGCAATAGTAGGCTGGATTTGGTCTAGTAAATATTCATTTATATACTTTAAAGCATTTCCTTTAGTAATTTCTGCTGGAATAGCATATATTTTCTTGCCCTGAAAAGAAAGTTGCCAAATTTTTGTATCTAATTCATATTTTAGGATTTTTCTACAAATGTCAATATTATTAACTTTTGCAAAAATAAACTTTCCATCAATAATTTTAGGAAAAGATATTAAAGTAGGAAGTGTAGTAAAAACATGATATACTTTTTCAAAATCATATTGTTTCAAAATAGTATTCACGTAGTTAGCCCAGTTAAGGTCCACCATTCCATTATGTAATATCATCCCACCATTATCAATAATAGCGTATTTTGTATCTTGAAATAAATGAACTCTATTAAATTGTGCTAAAGAACGAGTTGTCGCTGGTATTACCAATATGCTCTTCATAAGAAACTTTAGCTTTTGAATAGCAGAAGATGTCATATAGGTAATTTCTCTACCTTGGTAATGTTCTACACAATGAAACATATCTTTATTTCCAGTAATAATTCGATGAGAAAATATCATAGTATTATCCAAATCTGTAGCAAATATCATAGGCACACCTCTTTACACATCTGATAATTTCTTTATAATGCCACATACACGATACATTTCCAAAGGATATTCCATAATAGGAACATTTTTTTCTTCACAAAGTCTTTTAATATGAGCAAAGTTATCGATATCTGCCAAATTTCTTACTAATACACAATAAGGAACCCTTCTAAGCAGTACTCTTGTTGTTTCTCCAACACCAGGCTTGATTTTAGAAATGTCAGTCAATCCAAAATATTTTGCAATTGACTTCACTTCATCCATTCCTGTACAAGAAGCATTATGAATTGGCTCTGGCTGAAAGTAATGGTAGTCAATAGTTTCAAAAAAACTACTAACGACATCAATAAATTCGTTTGATTTATCTTCTTGCCAGAGTTCTCCATAATATACAGCACCATGAAAATCACTTGGACCGATAATGTCATCCCTTAAAAATGTTCGACTTACAAGACCGCTGACTGTGGAATTTAAACAAGCACTGGGGATAAGAAAATCCTCATGGGTACCACATAAATCTGTAATAAAGGCAGGATCAGAAAGTACGGCAAGACTACTATCGAGACAAGAAAATTTAGAATTCTGCCTCTTTAACTCTCGACAAGCTTCGCTCAAGACTTCGTTGATAGCACCTTTGCCAATCCAACCATCAATAAATTGAATTCCAAAAGAACCATGTCGATTAACAATGTAGTCAATCGCATTTTTATCAATCCCTTTCCCACGAATAATGGAAATACTGTAATGTGGCACTACAATGTGATGTTTATACGCCAGAAATCTTTTGAGTAAGATACCAATTGGTGTACCAGCACGGGCCAAAGAAACAAGAACCAATCTTTTACCAAACTTTGCGTATAATTTGTCAGCAAGAATTGCGGTTGCGTTTGCTGTTTTACAAGACAAAGTAGATAAAGCTTCTTCATAAATTTCCATATATTCTCGTGTTGGTTTATATTCTAAAGGCAACATCTCAGAATAATGAACACCGGATTGATTCAAAACTTCTCTTTCTTCTGTGGATAAAGGTGTAATCATTCCAGAAATATCTTTAAGAAGAATGGTCACATCTTCACACCGATAACTACTTTTTACTAAATTCATATTTCTACCTTAACCTTTCAAAACAATAAAAACAATAGTTTCAAGTTTACAACCAGTACTTACAAGAGCAGAAGAAATATCAATTATAAATTCTTCTGTTGGTATGACATCAGTAACAATATAAATTCTGTCATATTTTTGAAGATTATAAATATAAGTTTTTCTTTCCTTGTTGTAGCAACTGGTAATAGGATAACGATACTGAATAGCATAATCCTTTAAAGTAGATGTTTCGATAGGACTTCTAGTAGTTGCATGACAGCAAACGTTAACATGCTGTTTTTCCGCAAGCATTTTTCCAAACACCATTGGTGAAAACATACATTCCTCTGTTCCTAATACTAAGATATTCTCATTGTTTTTTGGCAAGTAGTTAGTAATTTGAGTTGCAATTTGAGAATAGAGAGTATGGGAAAACATTTTGAAATCATGAGGAATGAAACCAATTCTTTCCTTCGAAAAACTCGAAACATCGCAAGGTATTTCTATTACATTAGGATTACATCTTACTTTCACAAATGCAGTGTCTAAGTATGATGTAGAAATGGGGACAATTGCCTTTAAATTAGTAATTTTACCTCTTACTAAGCAAAATGTACTAATTTTTAAGTTGCTAAATTTAGTTGCCCATTCTTGATTTTGCCAATTGAGAATAGAAGCTACTCCATAGTCTGCATGAACATTAATTTTTTCCAATTCATGAATAAAATTCAAAATAGTATTTCCTGTTGAAATTTCATCATCAACAAAAATAATACGGTCGCATTCTTGCAAACGATGGATATCACCATACAAAAGTTGTTCTGTTGCATGGGAATGTTCTTCTTTAAACTCTAAGACAGGAGTTTTATTTCGCAAGATTTCCCGTGTTGTTTGCATATAGTAAATGCAATTTGGCAAATGACTCGCTAAATAGTTTCCAATTGCTGTTGCAGTTTCTGCAAAACCAATAACAACAGTTTTTTCTGTTTTATTGGTTCCTTTTACAACTTCTTGTGTTAATTCTTCAAAAAGAGAAAACGCTTTCGAAGGATTAACTGGAATATGTTTTCCCTGAAGAGGATTTACAAACAGAAAATCCCGCTTTGGATTATTCATTCTTTTGCAAATCTTTACCACGTCAGTAGGGGAAAAGTGTTGACTATGATTTTCAAAAATTGTAACGTAGTTTGATAATGATAACATGTTTTTTTTCATAGAAAATCTCCTTTTAAATGTCTTTTTTAATCCCATAGATACCAGATAATGCAAGAATTTTTTTAGCCCAATTAATATGAGTTTTAGATTCGTTCATCTGGTTTCCATTTGTTCCTTTTTTAACACCTACAAAACTTTGTGATGACATACTAAGTATCTGAAGTGCATTCATATAATCCGCTTCTGAAACAATCAATGATTGTTGAACAAGGGGAAGCTGAGACGGATGAATGCAAGTCTTGCCAATAATACCATTGAGCCGATCTAAGAAAAGTTCTTTTTGTAATCCAATTGCCCAATCAGTTTTATCTGGATTTTTTTTATCTTCAAAGAATTCCCAGGTTGGTCCAGATACTAGATAATCAGTAGCGAAAATGTTAATAATATCAGAAATGCAATCTGCCACTACATGAATGTCCCAAATCGTACTGTTAATAGGACGTCGCATGCCAAAGATATTGCAAAAATCAGTTCCTCCTACACGAATACAAAGAACATAATCTGAAATATGCTTTAATTCTTTCTGGATATAACATAAGTTCTCCATACGACTAGGCTTATACATAACATTTCTACTTTCAATAATTGGCATCAAGTAAAGTGGAGTTGTTGCTACTTCCAAAGCATCTTTAAATGCAGCTATATAGTTCGAAGCATTTTCTTGATTAAACTTTGGAATGACAAAACCTGTAATAGTTGAAATACTAGTACTGCATTTTTCCACTAATCGAATTATTTGGTTCGGTTCTCTTACCCGAATAAAAATCAAGGGTAAATCAGATACTGAAAATTCTTTTGCTGTAATGGCTCTTTCTAATGTAAGTAATGTGCTTTTAACACATTCTTCGGCCTGTTCTACCATACTATCACCAATGGAATCTTCTAAACAAAGAACCAAAGATTTGATATTAGGATTTTTCTTCTCAATAATTTTTTTGGCAATTTTGGTATTTGTACCAGGCATATAGAGAAGTCCTCCAACAGCATACTGAAGAATTTCTTTTCCAGAATTTTTGTCAAAGTTACGAATAATGCTTGCTGAATAGTTGTTAATTGTACGATAATCCATAATGCTTTCCTTTCTTTTTGTTTTCCTATTGTTTATGTAGTTACTAAAATATTAAATTATTTACAAAAATAGTTTTCTTAAGAATAATAATACAAATTTCTCTGTAATAACATGAGACTTGTATTACTTGCTAGAGTAAACTATTTTGATTATCTACCGATAAAATAATCAACTCCCTTCATTATAAAATTTTTATAATTTAAAATAAATCGGTAAGTAACATTATTATACCATGGATTACATAAAAAATCAATAATTATGTGCACTAAAAGCAATTGACATAAAATAAATTATGTGATATAATAGGCACCATACGAAATGTTTTATTACACAGATTAATGTGTAGTGTGTAAAACTGTTCGTGTGTACATTTACAATTGAATAAAATAAAAAAGGTAAGGAGGAAAGAAGTCCAAATTTATTTATGTGAAACAAGCCAATCTATTTCAATTTAAGGAGGTAACTTTATGAACAAAACAATTGGTTTAACAACACAGCAGGCTCTGGAAAATAGGGCGAAAAAGGGAAGCAATGAATTAACACAGCGGGAAAGTGAAAGCTTTTGGGATATGTTCAAGGAATCCTTGCAGGATACTTGGCTAAAAATCCTAATGGTAGCATTAGCTCTCGAGGTAGTTTTTTATGCCATTGGTCGTATCTGGCCGGATATGGGGTCTGATGATTGGTTTAGTGCAGTAGCAATTTTCATTGTTATTGTTGCAGTTTCCTTTATTGGTACCTATATCAATTATAAACAAGACCGTGGCGCACAGGCACTTCAGCGAGAAGCCAGTCAAATTACGATTAAAGCTTATCGTGATGGAGAACTAACAGAATTATCAATTAATGATGTTGTTTGGGGTGATTGTGTGTACCTGCAACCAGGTGATAAAATTCCAGCAGACGGTATCTTGATTGATGGTGCTTTAAAAGTTGACCAAGCGGCATTAAATGGTGAAAGTAGAGAAGCAAAGAAAGTTGTCTTAGGTGACAACCCAGTTCCGAGCAACGATGACTTATTTACAAAATTCAAATGTTTTCGTGGTAGTGTTGTTACCTCTGGTTCTGCTATTATGCAGGTTACAGATGTAGGTGATAATACGGTATTAGGAAATATTAATGTTTCTTTACAGGAAAAAGATGAAAGCAAAACACCATCCGAAGAAAAATTAGACCGGTTAGCAAAAGGTATTGGCATCTTTGGATACTGCGGTGGTAGTGCAGCGGCACTTATCAATTTAATTTTGGGGCTCATTAGTATGTCTCATTATACAGTTGGTAATATTGCTTATTTAATTCTTAGCAGTTTGGTTCTGGGAGTTTCCATTATTGTTATGGCTGTACCAGAAGGACTGCCATTAATGAACACACTTGTTCAGGGGTTAAATGTAGGAAAGATGCTCAAAGCACATATCTACGTAAAAAATCCAAAAGCAATCGAAACAGCTGGGTATTTAACTCACATTTTCACAGATAAAACTGGTACTTTGACCAATGGAAAAATGACAGTAGCAAATGTTGTAACAGGCGATTCTAAAGTCTATGACTCATTTGCAGACATTTGTGAAACAATCAAAAAAGACATTATAATTGGTGCAGGAGTTAATAACGATGCAACCATTAGCGGAGAAGGAAAGGCAATTGGTTCTAATGATACTGACAGAGCTTTATTGACTTATTTGGCAGTAGAAAACAATGAATCAATTGATAAGACTATTATTGCAGGCAAGGAACCTTTTGATTCTAAGGTTAAGTATGCAACAGTCACCCTTCCAAATGGTGATAAATACTTAAAAGGAGCGCCAGATATTATTATGGAAGGTTGCACTAGTTACCTTGACAAAGACGGTAATAAACAGCAACTTTCAAATGATGTCTATGCTAAGTTGAAGAAAACTTGGGATGCACAGACCGAAAGAGCAATGCGTGTGATTGCAATCGTAAAAGAAAGCGCAGGAGAGCAAATCTTTGTTGCCTTAATATCTATCAGAGATGATGTTCGTAAAGATGTTAAAGGTTCTGTAAAGAAAATGCTCAAAGCAGGTGTTAATGTTACTATGGTAACAGGAGATGTGTTAGCTACCGCAAGGGCAATTGCAAAAGAAGCAGGCTTAATTACTAAGTCAAGTGATATTTGCATTACCCATGATGATTTAGCCAAAATGTCAGATGAGGAACTGATTAAAGCACTACCTAATTTGAAGGTGGTTGCAAGAGCCGTTCCATCTGATAAAGAAAGACTTGTGGAAGTAAGTCGTGCAATAGGCGAAGTCGTTGGTATGACAGGTGATGGCGTTAACGATGCAGCAGCTCTGCACAAAGCAGATGTTGGATTTGCTATGGGTTCTGGAACAGAAGTAGCAAAAGAAGCTGGCGACATTATTATTCTTAATGACAGCTTAACTTCTATTGCAGATGCCATTATGTATGGTCGTACCATGAGTAAGTCTGTTAAAAAATTCATTATTTTCCAGCTAACAGTTAATGTTAGTACTGTGTTTACAGCTGTACTTGGTCCAATTCTTGGATGGACAGAAGTGTTCACAATTGTCCAGATTCTTTGGATTAACATGATTATGGACACTTTAGCGGCCATCGCATTTGGACAGGAACCGGCACGCGAGAGCTATATGGAAGAAAAGCCGATTGCTCGTACTGCTAATATTCTGAATGGATATCTAAAGAGTAGTATTTTAGTTGGTGGTGTATTTATCACCATTATCTGCCTTGGTATCTTAAAGAATATTTTTGGTGTTTATGCATTAATTGGAAGTAATGAGTTAGCAGTTGTCAGAACTTTCATGTTTGCCACCTTTATCATGGCAATTATTTGGAATAGCTTCAATGCCAGAACAGAATGTATGAATCTATTTGAGCACTTGGCAGAAAATCATAACTTTATTTTAGTTATGTCTGCTGTAACAATTATTCAGGTAATTATTATTCAGTTTGGCGGAAAAGTGTTTGGCACTACTCCATTGACACTCATGAATTGGTTAGCAGTTATTCTGATTGCCTTTATGATTATTCCGATTGACCTTGTTCGCAAGACTGTTGTGAACAAGATGGGAATTCGAGAATAACTTATTTTATTCAAAAGAACAGTAACACAAAAAGAAAATCAGGTATTACAATTGTAGTACCTGGTTTTTCTTTTTTCTACAAAATAACTAGCAATTTAATAAATTTTATGATATATATAAATAAAAAATAAAGAGGTAAACAAATGGAAAATGCACAAACCCAATTATGGAAAAAATTAACCCCCAATAACACTTTGACAGAAGTACAAGCCTATATTAATAAAATAAATGAAATACGAGGATTCAACCAACAAGAAATTACCAAAACCATGTTATTATTAACCGAAGAAGTAGGGGAGCTTGCTAAAGCCATTCGAAAAAGTTCAACTGATATGGCAATTGATATCAATCAAAAAGAACATTATGATACCATAGAAAGTGAAATAGCAGACGTATTTTATGTGTTATCTTGTGTTTGCAATAAGTTAGACATTGATATTTTTACTTGTCTGAAACAAAAAGAAGCTAAAAATATAACAAGAACTTGGAAAAAAGAAGAGGTGTAAAATGAAGAAGAAAAAACAAAATCAATATACAAAACAAAAAACATATAAATTACATATACTATGGATACTTATTGTATTCATAATTATGATTATTTTATCTAATATCTATGTTGGTTATATTAAAAATTTAAGTTACCAGCACGTATACCAAAACATAACAGAGCTAAGCGAGCAAACAGCAACACAACTAAATCTGTCAATTACAGATCAAAAAAGCTTTGTAGAAATAATGGTAGAATCGATTGATAGAGGATATTTTAAAACAGAAGCGGAAATTTTTGACCGATATCAAGAAGACTTAGAAGTCTATCACTTTACTAGACTTGTTATTTTAGATAAACATGGAAATGGAACAACAAGTGATGGACACGAAGTAAAAAACTATGCAAACATTGAAGAATTTTTTCAACAAAAAGATGAAGTCTATCTATCTGAAAACAGACCAAGTACAGTTAGTAATAACCAAGTAAATATCTATTCTAGAGTATTTAGCTTAAATGGGGAAGAAAAAGTATTAATGGCAACCATAAACACAGCAGATTACAAAGACATCTTACTAAGAAGGCTATTTGGAAAGGGAGGAACTTACTTAATTAACAACAATGGAACCGTATTAATTGATTCCTTTGACAACATAAAAGAAGCCAATGCTAATCTATATGAATACATAAAAAACAGATATACACCAACAGCAGAAGAGGAAAAAGAAAAAATTGATGAGATGGCCAAAGCAATTAAAAATAAGCAAACAGGTACTTTTGACGTAAAACTGGGAGAAGATACCTATTTTATCCATTATGAAAAAGTTAACATTAATGATTGGTATGTAGTAACAACGGCATCTGATGATGTTATTGCGAATGAATTAACAGCCTTAATTGTTAGTTCCATTGGACTTTGTTTTGCCATTAACCTAATTTTAACCTTAATTGCTATTTACATTGATATGTCAAACCAAAAGCAAAATCGCAAACTGTATAAAGTAGCTTACATCGATCCGATTACGACACTAGGAAATCAAGCTTATTTCAAAGAAAATGGAAGTACTTACCTACAAAATCAATCAGATAAAAATAAATATATTGTTACCGTTGATATTAATAAATTTAAAGCATTAAACAATCTTTATGGCTATGGGTTCTGCAACCAAATTTTAAAAGCACTTGGACAAAAATTAGCTAATTACGTTCCAACCGATAATATTACTTGCCGTATTTCAAATGATATTTTTGCTACCATATTTAGCTATGAAAAAGATATACACAAACTGTTAGACACCTTATTTAAAGAACTTTCTAGCCTAAAAATAGGAGATATTGATATTCATTTAAATATAGCAATCGGAGCCTATAAAATTAAATTAAAAGACAGAGATATCAATAAGCTATTAGACAAATCTTATATGGCAAGAGCGCAAATCAAAGGTCTATATCACAACAATTATTATCTATTTGATGAAAAGCTAGAAAATGAATTAATGGAAGAGCAAAAAATAGAATCTTGCATGGAAGAAGCATTAAGTAATCATGAATTTACTGTTATTTACCAGCCAAAAACATTTACTAGCAATGAAAAATTAGCAGGAGCAGAGGCATTAATTCGATGGTATAAAGGGGACGAAATTATTCCACCAAACAAGTTTATTCCATTGTTTGAAAAAAATAAATTCATTATAAAATTAGACTTATATATCTTTGAACAAGTTTGTAAAGATTTAGCGATATGGCGTGAAAAATATCAATATATGCCAACTATCTCTATTAATGTATCAAAAGAACATTTTACAAATGAGAACTTTATTGATGAATATGTGAAAATTTGTAAAAAATATCACATAGAACCTAGCAGCATTGACTTAGAAATTACAGAAAGTGCAACCATTGACCAAAATATTGATATTATAAAAGTATTACATAATATAAAAGCAAGAGGATTTATGATATCAATTGATGATTTTGGAACAGGATATTCTTCTCTTAGTATGTTACAAAACATGCCAATCGACATTCTTAAAATTGACAAAGTGTTTGTGGACAAAGCAGATTTACAAAGCAATAATAATATTATCAATTATATCATGTTTATTGCCAAACACTTAGGTGTAAAAACAATCGTAGAAGGAGTAGAAACCAAAGAACAAATGGAATTTGTAAAAGCAATTGGTGGGGATATTATACAAGGTTACTACTATTCAAAGCCAATCATAAAAGAAGAATTTGAAGAATATTTTAAGAAAAATAAATAAGAAATAGCTTTCAAAATTTACATAATTTCATATTATATATAAATGTAATATGAAAGGAGGAAAATCAAGTTTTGGAAGTAAAAGATAAAAAAATAGGATTTGTATTAACTGGTTCCTTCTGTACCTTTAGCAAAACAATACCTAAAATGAAAGAATTGATTGAGAAAGGAGCAGAAGTGATACCAGTTATGTCATATAATAGTTACTCCATGGACACAAAATTTGGAAAAGCATCGGATTTTATCGAACAAATTGAGAACATAACTGGCAAGAAAATTATTCATACCATACAAGATGCTGAACCGATTGGTCCAAAGAAAATGACAGATATTATGGTTGTTGCTCCTTGTTCACGGAAATACTATGTCAAAACTAGCATATGATATAATCGATACACCAGCGACCATGGCGTGTAAATCACATTTGAGAAATCGGATTTCCTTTAGTAATTGCACCATCAACCAACAATGGACTAAGTGGAAATGCTGAAAGTTTAGGAAGGTTATTAAATCGAAAAAATTACTATTTTGTACCGTTTAGACAGGATAATCCTATTACTAAACCAAGGTCAATTGTATTCGATTTTGAATCATTAATTAAAACAATAGAATATGCTTTAGATGACGAACAAATTAGTCCAATTTTATTATAAGAGGAGAAAGAATGGAAGAAAAGAAATCAATCAGTATATGGAAAATATTTGCATACTTTATTTTATATAGTTTTTTAGGATATCTTATAGAAACTATATTTGGAATAGTAACTACAGGATTATGGCAATGTAGACAGAGCTTTTTATATGGTCCTTTTTTACGGGATTTATGGAATAGGAGCAGTTATCTTAATTGTTGGTTCTCGCTATTTTGACAAAAATAACTTTACTTTATTTTTAGGTGGCTATGCAATTGGTTCTATTACAGAATATTTAACTAGTTTTTTAGTAGAAGTTATTATGCATGCTAAATGGTGGGATTATAGTAATAATATATTAAATGTAAATGGAAGAGTTTGTCTACTATATTCCATATTTTGGGGGATTTTAACCATATTCTTAATCCGAAAATTCAATCCTTTTATAGATAAAATACTAAATAAAATAGCAACTAGGTTATCACCTAAAATAGCAAAAGCAATTCTTAGCTTTCTTATTTTATTTTTAGCATTAGATTGTATTCTTACTTGTTATGCACAAGATATTTTTATGACAAGAATGATTTTAAAAAATAATATACAGGTGCAAGATATTCGGCAGGAGAGAAAAGGACTATCAAAAATTACAAGAAAAAAACAGTCTAATAAATTTTGTAAATACTCATTGGGATGACAAAAAAATGATACAAACTTTTCCTAATATGAAAATAGAGGATATTCATGGCAACATCATTTATTTAGATAGTTTATTACCAGAAGTACAACCTTATTACATGAAAATATATGAAAAATAAAAAGACGAACATTTTTTCTAAAAAAGTATTGACAAAGAAAAAATGTTCGTATATAATTGTCTCAACAAACGAACAAAGTTTCTAAAAAGGAGATGGTTATATATGAAAATAAAAATAGTAAATAAAAAGAAATTTGCAACAAGTTTAACACTATTATTAGCAATTAGCATTCTTGCTTTGTTAGGAATTACTAACTCCTATTCCAAAACAGAGATAGCCTATAAAGAAGATTATATTGTAAAGGGAGATACCTTATGGTCAATTGCTCAAAACGAAATAAGTACAAATGAATATTACAAAAAGAAAGATATAAGAAAAGTTATGTATGAAATTAAACAACTAAATAAAATTGAAAACGAAAATTTGGAAATTGGGCAAAAAATAGTAATACCAAGTTTATAAAAATAGAAAAAGGCTAAATATTAATTACTTAACCTTTTTCTAATAGCTATGCTAAATATTAGCCAATGGATTACTTTCAAATGCATTGCGAACTTGCTCATCATTAACATGAGTATAAATCTCAGTAGTAGCAATGCTCTCATGACCTAAAACCTTTTGCAAAGCTCGAATATCAACTTGTCCATATTGATACATTAAAGTAGCAGCAGTATGACGTAATTTATGAACAGAATATTTCCTTGTATCCAAACCAGCAGACTGCAATTGTTTTGTAACAATATTCTCTACGGTTCGATTACTAATTCTATTTTTCCTTTCACTTAAGAAAAGAGCTTTTTCTGAATATTTCTTATCATGTTTAATACCTTGTTTTGGTCGAACTGCTAAATAATCAGCAATAGCATTCATACAAGCCTTATTTAAATAAATTGTTCTTTCTTTATTACCTTTACCAATTACATTCAACTTGCATTCATCAAAATCAATATCTTGAAGATT
>CANEEJ010000017.1 GCA_947426525.1 uncultured Clostridium sp.
CTTAATAAATCATATATTTATATGTTTTATTTTTTGTTTATTGAACTAGATTTCTGCTTAACCATGTAATCTAGTTCTTTTTTTGTTATTCTTATTTTTTTAATATTTCTAAGTTTTCTTATTGGATTATTAATCCTAGTTTTTGCAAAAATCTCTCCGTCATAGGATTTTGATTATATTGTAATAATTCTTCCTTTGCTAACCAGAATATTTCTTTGGCATCAGAACCAGGTTTGGCATAAAAATCTTTAACTTCTGCCGTATATCTTAATGCAATTAATTGTGCTTCTTCTCCTTTATACATCGTTATTTCACTATCAAAATCGAAAGGTATTACTTTGTCTAATTTTATATCTACTTCTTCTAACACTTCTCTTTTTATGGCTTCTTCTGGTGTTTCATTTTCTTCTATTTTCCCCCCAACTAGCATTAAACAACCTGGAAATGCTCTTCCTTTTTTATCTTGTTTTATGAATAAATATTTGTCTTTACATTTTATCATGACAGCTACTACTAATATATTTTTCAATCTAATCTATCTCCTTTTTAATTTTCAACCTCAATAAATAATGTCATTTATTTCTATAATGAAATTATACACTAAGTTTTCAGAATGTAAATAGTACAGTAAAAATGACTCACCAATCGTCTATCTATACTTTACAGAATTAAGTTTTCCTTTCATACTTTTGTTATTTAGATTTTTTGTACTATTTAACTTATCTTTTATTCTATATTTTTATATTTACAAATATAATTAAATACATATATTTTTTTATATTGCATATAATATAAAAAATGTTCAATTTACTTGACATTTTTTATAAAAAATTATATAATTTTTATAACAGAACAAAAGTAGGCTGATGTAGCACCAACAAAAGGTGTGTTAGGTTAGACAACTAATCTCATCAGCCACTCTTTTTTATTTATATATTTTAATTCCATAACCATATATGTTCTCTAATTTATTTTTTCTTATTGCAGGGATTAACACATTAAAGAATTCCTCATCTTGCATTTCAAATTTTCTATGAATTGCACCAGCACAAAAATCTGCACATTGTATTCCACAAGAGTAATTAGAATCTAGAAAAACTAAACTTTCGCAAAAATTTGGAAACTTTATATAATGTGTACCTAGACTTCTTGCTCTTAAATAGGCTATTTGTAATTCTTTATCAAGTTTATTATTATTGTCATTTTTTCTGCTATCAGTGAACATTAAAGCTGGTGTCATTGCATTTCTACCATCTCTATCAGCTATTTCCATACAGACTCTTTCCATCAAGAGATTTAAAGCAAAAGCATATAAGTCATTATGATTTTTAATATCTGTTCTATTTCGATAACAATTTTCCTTATCCATTATTATTCCAATAACAGAATTTTTATATCTTTAAATTTGGTTTCTATTTCCAATATCTTATCAGCATTTATCATAAATCCACCTAATGTAAAAAGTTTACTACTATTATTTGTTAAACACTTTCTTTCATTATTCCATCCTCCTGGTTGCCCAGATTCATCTATAAAAACTATATACATAGTTACCTCCCAATCACATATCTGTACTCTAGTTTATTATAACACCATTTTTTTCTTTTTTGACATAGTATACATCTTCATATATACTATATTATACAAAATCTACATTCGTATCTATATTAAATAATATAACATTTTTATATTCCGAAATCAACATTTATATACAAAGTTATATATTTAATATTTTATTTGGACAAGAAATATATGGAGGTATTTATGAATTTTGGAGAAAAAATAAGAAATTTAAGATTAGATAGTAAATTAACACAAGAACAAGCAAGTACTAAGATGGGAATAGCAATTTCTTCTTTAAGAAATTATGAAAATGGAAGATTGCCTGATACACACCAGCTAAAAATTATTAAAAACTTTTACAATGTTTCTTATGAATATTTACTAGAGGATAATTGTGAAAATAAAACTGATAAAAATATAAACATTCATAAAGAGCTTTCCTTAACAGATAGTACAATAGAAAAATTAAAAGAGATTAATAAAAATATGAATAATAATGTAGTTAATATATTTTTTAATTCATTAAATATGAATTTTTGGAATGAATTTGATGAATATATTTTCATTAATAAATTAAATAATAAATATGTTCAAAAAATGGAAAGTTTTTTAGATGAATGTGAAAATTTTTTTGATATATTAAATGATACTGTTGAATTAAATAAATTTCTATGTAGTATAGATGAATTTACTTTAATTATTAATGAACTTAGAGAAAAGTTTATCTCAAATTCATATTTTTCTTTATTGTTATCATATTATGATTGTGATGGAGTATCTCAATTTTTGTCAGACTTAAAGATAACTTGCAAAACCTTAAATAAAACACATACTATAAAAGATGTATTTGATTGTTTAATTCCAGCTATCGAAGAAATTTGTTGTATATTAGAAAAAATTTACTTAGTATCAGATATATTAAAATTAAATTTATCAAATAGTTTCAATAATACTTTATCAAAAATGAAAGGAAATAGAAAAAATACTTCATTTCCTTTTCAGTTATATGATAAATTTGAATTATATTTAAAAGAGTTAGAAAAAAGATAACTTCAATTTATAAGAATCATACTTCTTTGTAAGTATATTAAAACCAACAAAAACTTAATTTTTTATAATGCAATTATAATATGTCTGAAATTAAAATTAGAAAAATTATAATGCAACTGTGAGATATTTTTAGATAAAATTATACACATTAATAAGGTGTTTCAAAACTGACATATATCTGAAAGTAGCTATTTAAAAACAAAAAAAGAAACTACTTTTTTAAGTAATTTCTTTTTTAGCTGGTCGAGGCGACAGGGATCGAACCTGCGACCTCATGGTCCCAAACCACGCGCGCTACCAACTGCGCTACGCCTCGATTTTGTTTTGTCTTGCTTAAGACTTATATATAATAACACATTTTAAATTGATTTGCAAGATTTTTTTCAAATTTTTTAAATTTTTTTCATTTTTACTTGAAAATTGGATGATTAGAAGTTATAATAGTATAGTATGCAGCTGTAGCTTAGTTGGATAGAGTGTTCGGCTACGAACCGGAAGGTCGGGGGTTCGAATCCCTCCAGCTGCACCAATATATGCCTATTTTACAATATTTTATGCTATTTAACACTATTTGAAAATATTGAAAAATGGGCTTTTTTATTTTTATCTATCTGGAAATATTTAAAAATATTCTTCTTATTGCATGATTAATTGCATGACTTTATGCTAGTATATTATTTGTTGCTTGTTTTGAAGCTAGTCCATATATTTTTATACATGTTTTTGGAAAAATATACGAAACAATTCTTCCTTTGAAATCCATTTTTTTCCTTATTTCTTTTAATATTAAATTTTTCATATTTATACAATCCACTCCTTCTTTGTAAATCGATTTATAATTTACTTCAAGGTGGTTATAATTCTTTTTTATTCTACTATTACTTCTCTTTTCTGTAAATACTTTTCTCTCTTTTTTCTCAACTCCTGCTACATTTTTCATAAATAAAAAACCTCTTTTCTTAAACAAAATTTGACAATTTTGCTCAAAGAGGCTATACTTAGAGTGTACATACCTCTTTGAGTATGTTCTGTAGAAATGAGATAGTAAAATTTGCCGATGGAACTATCTCTTTTCGCTTTTTTCACACTAATAGTATCATTAGTTGTGTTATATGTCAATATTTACACTGTTTTTTCAAACTGATAGTGTTATTTTTTCTATTCTTACAGTTATTGTCTATAATAATTATATTTATTTTAAAAAATGCTGTCAACAAATTTAAACTCGTTTTCGACAAAGAAAATCCGCAAAGCCAGTAGCTATGCGGAAATTTTTTTTTAGGTTTTTGTATTTTTTCATATGTCCATATTTAATTCTCTTAAGACTTTTATTCTTAAGTTATTCCAATTTAATGCAGAAATATATTCCATAGATGCGTGGCTTAATAGTTCGTTTTCTTTTGCATAATAATTCCATTCCTCAACAGATGGAAATTTTTTAAAATCGTTCGTTATCTTTTTTAAAGTGGAATAAGATATTTTGTACCATTCCAGCATTGCAGAATTTTCTGGGTATTCTCTTATTTTTATGCTTTCATAATATTCGTTTATTAGTTTGTCTATTTTATCGCTTAATTCTCTAGTCTCGTTCGAATTAACTCCGTTTCTGTTCTATTGCTTTCTCTAATTTTATTCTTAATTTTTTTATCTTTCTATATATATCTTTATCCATTTTCTTTTACCTTTTCTTCTTTTGTTTTATTAATTTTGTTTATTTTTAAGAATGTACTAAATATCTTATTATCTCTATACTGCACAGGAACTACTAAAAACATATTTTTCATATATTCAAATTTATTTATATTTCTCTTATTTAAATACTTAATCAAGTCATCGTGCAGAAGGTGGAACATCATAGTATTAGCAGAGAAAAAGCAATTTTCTTGTGCGTATTTATCCCATTCTTCTTTTGTGCAATGCGGATTTAACTTTATAAATCTTACAAATTCTTTCTCACTTTTCTTATAATAGTTTATCATATTATCACCAAAAATAGTATGAACAAATAGTTAGAAAATATGCAAAAGAAAAAGAAGTCTTGCGACTTCTAATTCTGTAAGCATTTTATTTTTCAAAGATATAAAATTAATATTCTATTTATATTATAGCACATTATGTTTAGTTTGTTTGTTGGAATTTGTCGAAAAGAAAAATATTCTAATTTTTGATTTGATTTACTGTCGAAAATTTATTGACTTTGTTTTTAATTTTTGATATAGTATGTTTATCGTTTATATGTCCACCACGACAGCTTAGTTGTATTAATTAGCAACAAGCTGTTAATATAACTTGTTGTTAATATTATGCAACTAAGTTTCAACTTAATTGCTACAGAAAGGAAGGTGGATATAGTGGAGACAATTTTAATAATTGTTGTTGGCATATTTGCTCTTTGTTTTTTATTTGAAAAGGCATCGGAATTTATGAAGCAATCAAAATCTGGCTCAGCTAAGCTTAGCAAAGGTTTTGAAGCTCGAGTTTCTTTTGTTCCTATTGAGAATAAAAAAAGTGAAGTAAGCGCCGCAAACACAAACTTCACAAACGATAGTTTAGATTAGAATATCTAATCGATAAGGAGCGTAGCTCCTTATTTTTATTATACTCATTATTATAATTTTTATCACAAGTATTTTTTACAGTCAATATCTTTTGCTAATGTCATACAACTTTCAAATTTGTAACAGAATTGTAACATTTCTTTCTTTATCTGTCAATATTATAACATATTTTTTCTTGAATTTCAATCCCTTGTAACCCTTTATTTTTCAAGATTTTCGTCTAAAAATTGACTTACGAGAATCGATTTTAAGCCGTTTTTATTTTGTGTTAGACATGTTGTATTGCCTGTTTTTTAGCTATTTTCGAGGTTTTTGAAAAATTTTTTAACTTTTTTTGAAAAAGTACTTGACATACTGTCGACAGTGTGTTATAATATATTTATATTAAGAGAAAGGAGGAAAACAATATGATAAAACAATTAAAAAAGCTTATAGCTTCACACCGCAAAATGAGAAAGCTACAAGCTAAACGCAAAAAACTTTGGAATGACATCTTAGACATTCACTACATGTTTTAAGCCAAGAGAGGGGTTTCCCTCTCTTGCATATATAAATTATATACTATATAATAAAAAAAATCAAGAGAGGTGGTTTAAATGGCTAGAAATTATAAAAAAGAAAATGAATGGCAAAAAGAAAAATACAAAAGAATAGAAATAAGAGTAGAAAAAGAACTTGGAGAACAGTTTGTAAAACTAATTGATAAGCAGGGAATATCTAGAAATCAGTGGGGCGCAGAACAAATCAAAAAATATTTAAAAAAATTTTCAAATAATACTTGACATACTGTCGACAGTGTGTTATAATATAATTAACAAAAGAGATAAGACATTAGCAAACGCAAGGCTCTCTAGGAGGTAAAAGCTATGAATGAATTAGTAAAACAATTAAAGGAAGAATTAAACGGAAAGGAAATTGCATTAGTAGATTTAGACAATATTGCACAAGATATTTTAGAAACATCACAAAGTTTATTTGATTACAGCATAGACGAAATCTTAAATATAAAAAGTATTTCTTATACAATAGATGAAGAAAATAGCGTATATGCAAATGTAGTATTTGAAGTAATAGAAAAAAATGAAGATGAACTACACACAATTGTAAAAGTTACAAATGTAGAAGAAATTTAATTGAATAATGTTTTACTAGTACACATAGTGTAAGAGATAAGACTAGACCAAATGGCTAGCACTCTAAAGGAGAAAAGATATGAAAATAAAAGAAATTTTAAATATGAAAAACGAAGAATTTGAAAAAATAATGACAGAAGAAGAATACAATAGAATGCAAGAATTAGGAATAGATTATAGTTGGGAATTATTAAATGCTATGCAAGACGGAGCTAGAGAAAGTGGTTTAGATAAAGAAGAAGAATATGTTACAATAACTACTTACTTAGATTATTTAGAAGACATGAAGGCTTAGAGTTTACATGAGAAAAGTAGATTTAACAAATAAAAAATTTAATAAGCTTACCGTTATTACAGAATATGGTAAGTCTGGAAAAGAAATATTGTGGAAATGCAAATGTGATTGTGGTAATCTAATAAATATTCGCGGATATGATTTAAAGAGTGGACATACAAAAAGCTGTGGATGTATTAGAAGAGAAAATTCTAAAAATACAATAAGAGAAAAAAACAAAAAATATATAGAAAAAAACTTCGTTGAAAACACTTCCATCTCTCAGCTAAAAGCTAATTTTAAAAATAATACAAGTGGACACAAAGGCGTTACGTGGGATAAATATAATAAAAGATGGAAAGCATTTATATATTTTAAAAATAAAAGAATTTATTTAGGCAACTATACGGATATCAACGAAGCAATTAATGCCCGAAAAAAAGCCGAAAAAAGATACTTCAAACCAATTTTAGATAAATATAGAAGCTAGACTAGAGTAATCTAATCTAGCTTTATTTTTTATAATCTAGTACAATAGTCTAAACAAATCCATCCGCTTGCTGTATATCCCCAGTTGCCACTTACTCTAGTTACTGTGCATACTACTCCACGTTTGTATCCGTTTGTATAATAGTTTCCTAATCTGCTGTTTTGACTTCTGGCATTGTTTGTTAATTGTCTATAATTCTTTGCTTTGTATTTTGTAGATGGTCCTGTACGGACATTTAATGCGCTAGCATTAACTCTATAATTTCCTGTTCTGTGTTTCTTATAAGCAACTGTTGTATTTTTTGCAACAGTTGTAATTCTATTTGTATATGCTAAGCATATCCAACCACGATTTGTTTTTCCCCAGCCGTTGCTTTCTGCAATAATAGTTACTACTGCATTTCTATTATATCCACCTATTCTGCTATATCTTGTACTTGATCCACTTCTTATGTTTAATCCGCTGTTAGCTGTTATTCTAATTTGATAATTAACATTTGTTATATTAGAAGTATTATTATTTGTTATTGTTGTAGTAGTTGTATTTTCTTTTATATCTGTTCTATAATTTTTAAAGCAGAAAAACTTTTGATAATTAGCAAAATTCCTAAAATTATCTATACTTACATATACAGTATTCCCTCTTACTTCTGCTTTTCCTCTACGGCTAGAAACATCAAATTTTTTATCATAAAGATAAGGGTCATATATTTTTATATAGTTTCCTTCTATTCCTGTTAAAACAATAAAATGACCTCCATATGTAAATAATCCTTGATTGCAACTTGCTATTATGTAGCAATTATCTTTTAGTTTTTCTACTGCATCATTTAGTTTATAACATTCACTGTATCCAATATCAAATACATCTGCTGTCCATTTAAAAGCACTCCAATAAGTTCCTTGATTTGCACTCCTATATCCATGTTGTATATATAAATTTGCCATTGTATCTGGAGTTATCGTTCCTTTTATACTCGATACTATCATTGCTGAGCTTGTAGGTCCACACCCGCTAGAACCAATCGTTTGAGCTGTATCACCTACAGAGCTGTACATCTTATTTGCCCATCTATTGTCTAATTGTGAATAGTATGTTAATCCTGCATAATCTCCTACACTTATATTGGGAGTTTTATTAGAACCTTCATAAGCTACTATTCCTTGTTCCTCGAATCCCTCTGCTTCTGTTTCCTGGACTTCTACTGTTTGTTCATCTGTTTCTGTTAATTCTGGTATTTCTTTCGTACTTTCATTTTCTGCCACCATATCTGTTACTGTGTCTGTAATTTGTTCCACTACTTCTTTTTGTAAGTCTTTATCGTCGCTAAATGCAAATACTGTAAATAGTATTACACACATCATGATTACAGATATTAATACTTTATTTCTAGTTTTCATTTTTTTCCTCCTTTTTTGATAATGGTAACTCAAAGCATTTATTTACCACTGTTTCTATTCCGTGGTTTCCCCCAAGCAATCTATACTGCTTAAATAGTTCTTCTAAACAATACCTGGCGTATTCTGGCAAAAAGCCTTGTCCCATATATGTTTCACATTTTCCAACAATCTGGCTTCTAATTAGGCTTAATATACTTTCTTTCATAGCTTTATTATCTTTTATTATTTTTATTAAAAAGCCAAAGATGCCAGTTAAAATTATGGGTATTGCCCAATTTAAAATTATTTTTATTATTTCTTCCATTACTGTGCCTCCTCTACTACTGTTGTTGTAGCTAATTTACTATTTATAAACAATTCTAAATCTTTGCAATATTCTACATCGAATTTTGGACTTATTGGGTCTGTACTGTATATATGTGTTTTTTCTTTGTAGCTTCTTGCTTGCATTAGTTTGTTGTAAGCTTCTTTTTGTTCTGTACTATATTCTTCTAGCTCCTCTACTGCTAATAAATAATTAATCGTAACTGATGTTCCATTTGCTTTTTGTCCTGCTAGCCATTCATTCGCCTGTTCGGCAGTCGTGATTGTTTGGTCTTCTAAGACTAAAACTAATATACCTCCACCGCCAGTTATGTAACAGTTTCCTTCTACTACACTCTGGTTTTTATTTTTAAAATGACTACAATAAACTCTAGAACCGTTTAGAGCCGTCTTTGGAAGTGATATTGTACAGTAGTATATATTGCTTTCATGTTTTACTACGTTATAAACTTTAAGATTATTTGTTACTCCGTCTAATACAATTTCTTTTCGAATATGGTGTATTCCATCTTCTGCTAAATAATCGTCTTTATGGAATTTTTGTTTAAGTGGAAATGTATAATTTTGTTCTTTGTATTCATTTAAACTTTCATTTTCTTCTTTCTTATTACAAATAATAAAATTAACATTACCTTCTCCAAATTTACTGTATGACGTTGCTACTGTTCCTTGTTCGAGTTTAGGCTGAATTATTGCATTATCAAAACTTGCGTTTGCTTTTATTGAAAGTATGGCATAATCAATTTTTTGTTTTATTTCTACTACTTTGTTATTAATTGCAAAATCAGCAACATTATTTGTTCCGTTAAAGAATGCAATACCACATCCTTGCGTCAATCCATCTAAAGTGCAATTTCCATTTAAATCTAATTTATAATTTCCGCTTTGATATGTACCTAATATCGGTATAGAGAAAGCTTTTGTCGGTGTTCCATTCAGCTTAATTGCTCCATTTTCTAAAAATTCAATACCTACTCCATTTGATGTTATAGAATACCCAGTTGCATGCAAGTCATATATGTCTAATAAGTTTATATTGTCTCCACAGCTTCTAATCTTAGACTGAAATTCCGTGCTTGGCATAGCTCCGTATTCTTCGTAAACTTTTGCCTCTCCAATGCTTATCATAAGTTTATTAATTATACTTGTAATACCTTCGCTAGTGTTATTGTTGTATCCGATTTGAATATATTCTCGAAAATTTTGCATCTTTTTCTAATGTAATTGTATATTTATTTGTATCGTTTGAAAGCACAACACTTCTAAACGGA
This sequence comes from uncultured Clostridium sp., assembly GCA_947426525.1. GTDB lineage: Bacteria > Bacillota > Clostridia > TANB77 > CAG-508 > CAG-269. Next base: position 10,064 of record CANEEJ010000017.1, read on the forward strand.
GTATTGCTAGCTTCTCTAAAGTCTATAGCAGGGTTGTTCTCTCCTCCTTTTGCAAAACTATCCCAACTGATTGTTATAGTTGTTCCAGCTGGTATTGGTTTATCGTATGTAATAGTACTACTACCGTTTAAAGAATAATTCTTGTTTACATTTAATAAGTTATATCCTTCTCTAGTGTCTTGCCAGGTATTTCCCGAAATTTGCAGCTTCTTAAACGTTATATCCGCACTGTCCTTTAATGTTACATTCTCTCCGCTTTCTGCACCGAGATGGCAATGCATTCTTTAAGTCTTTGTTCTCTTCTTGTAATCTTTCTTTTTCTGCTTTTAGAGTTGCTATTTCTGTACTATTTGTTTCTATTTTTGTGTTTTGTTGTGTTTGTTCTTGTTGTATGGCTGTAAATTTTGGCGTTATATCTTTTTCTAGCTGTGCTGAATATTCGTCTAAAGCACACTTGTCATTTTCTTCTAATACTGTAATTTCATTTACTTTTTTCATTTTCCACCAACCTCTCCACATGTATGTGTTTTTATTTGTTTGCATGTTTTAGTTTTTGCTTCTCCGCATGTTAAATATCTAATTGCTTTTATTTTTAATTTAAAATTAGAGCCGAACAAAAATCTCGTTAGGCTCTAATATAATTTCTTTTATTTTAGACATATGCCCTCCTTAAATCTTCATCAAAATTACTTTATAATTAAATGTAACTTCGTTTGATTTTGGATTGTATGCTTCTATATTTATTTTATTTTCAAATTCTGTATTGCTAGCTAATCCAAGTGTTACATTAGTAGAAATTGCTGAATTTGCTAAATTTCCTGTTTCGTTGTCTGTTCCAAATGCAAAGCCAATGCTGTTGTCATTAAATTTTCCCCCAACACTTATAGCTGCACAATTTTCTCTAGTAAAACCGTTTGGAAAATCTACATATATTGACCCTCTTGATTTTGCAGATATGTTAAAATTTCCTTGCAATGTCGTAAATTTGCTATTTAGTACATATGCACTTCCGTCTTTTATACTTTCTAATTCTTCTTGTATTACTGCATAAATGCTTTCAAAATCTAAATATGTACGTTTATCTACAAAGTCTACGATTCCGCTAGCTGTTGTTCTAAATTGTGCCAATTCGAACTGATAAACTCCACTGTTGTTAGCAACTATATCTGTTTGTGTTAGAGATGGATAGCTGTCTGTTCCTTTTAAAATTTTGTAATCTACTTGCAATAGCTGACTATCTGTGTTTTCTTTAGATAAATCTATTTCTATTACTAGTTTACAATAAGCACTATCTGTTCCTGCCGTTAAAGATGTGCTTGTATCTTCTTCTACAAATCTTCCTCGTATGCATGCACAACCGCTAGAAATAGTTATTGTATTTCCACTTTTTGTAACTGCCATTTTTTCTTTGTATTTATTAGAAATCCCACACTTTCCATTTAAGAAAGTGTCAATAAAAAGAGCAAAAATTTCACTTCCGAAACTTTTGCTTTTTAAAAACATGTCCTTTTAACATTTTATTTTCTCTCCTTCAATAATTTATCTATAAATTTAATTCTTATATTTCCGCATGTATATTCTACAAAGTTTTTCTGTGTTATTTTTAAAGCACTTATATAAGTGTCTAATATTATACTTTCTTTTGTCTTTATCGCAATCGGTGTGCCAACTTTCATATATTTATTTAGCATTTTAAAAGTAACATTATGATTGTAGCTGTTAGACTTAATAACATCTAACGCCTTTTGCGGTGCTTCTTCATATTTTTCTACATATACTGTTTCTGTTTTTCCACTTGCTCTATTTGTATTTGTAGCATCTATAGTTGTAGTTCTGTCGTTTAGCATATATAAATAATAAGTTTCTTTACTTGTTAATACTTCTACTTTGCTTACTACGTCTGTTGTAAAAACTTCTGTATAATCAGAAATTGCCTGTGCATTTATGTCTATCAACTCTTTTTTTAATTGTTTATTTTCTATTTCTATTATTAATTTTTTGTTTTCTATAAAGAAATTAAAATTAATATTATGCAACTGTGTGCAATTAGCCATCCATGTGTGCAAATTGTAAACATTATCTTGCACATTAGTTACACTCGTTTGTAATTTTGTATGTGTCTTAACTCTTATTTCTAAATATTGTCTGTTTAAGAAAGTGTCTTTATTATTTACAAATTTTTTATTTATTGCTTCTGCTATAAAATCTTCTACTCCATTTTCTCTTATTACGTATTCTTCTTGTTTCTCTAAATAAAATCTTTGCGTGTTATTTCCGTTGTTTTGATAAATTTCTATGTTCGTTCCATCTTGTGTATTTCCTCCATGTACATCTAAGCAATATGTATTATTTCCTTTAGAAAATATTTTATAGTGCGCTCCTCCTCGATGTTCTATTCCCCATTTTTGTCCTGATCCACCATTGTATTCATATTGTTGTACATTTGTTCCATCTGCATATTTTGTAAATGCTATATCTAAACATTTTCCAGATTTTATAGATTTAATAGAATAGTAATTATCTGTTTGTTTTTCTATCTTCCATTTTTGCCAGTCAGAGCCATTATCACTCCACAATTCTATATTTGCTTCATTTGCCATACTCGCATTTGTTACATCTAATACTTTTTTAGTGTCTAAAGCACTTTTTATTATGTATGTTCCATCTTCTATTGTATCTACCTCTACGTTTCTTTTTAACGCAACTTTTGTATCAAATATATTTGTTATATACTTTAGAATGTAGTCATATACTCGTTTTCCATTATCATTTTGTATTTCTTTTATTGTTCCCCAGAAAATCGTTTCTCCTGCTTTTTTTATAGCTACTATATCATCTGTTTTTGCTGTAGTTTTCTTTAATACTTTAACTGTAGAACTTGCATTTGTTTCTTCGTCTATATTTATTTCGTAATCTGCTATTTCTATTATGTCTTTTACTGTAAAATCTTTATAATCAAAAATCCACATAAAAACTTTGTTACTTTTTATTTTTAATTTCTGTTTAGCTAGAACTTGTACTACTTTTTTATCTGTATAACTTTGTCCAAGTAAGTCTGTAAATTCTATATTTGCTTCGTGTATTCCTCCCGCAGTCGGTGCTGATAAGTCTACTTCATAATATCCTGTTTGCTTATTGTATTGTGCTAAGTAGTTCTCTCCGTTAAAGCTAATTGTCATTTCATTGCTCATTTTGCACCTCCTAAACCGTCTTGTATTGCGGTAATATAGTTACTTCTGCGGATAATATTTCATTTTCTGCTACTAGTTTAAGTTCGCAAGATTTGTTCTTCGGTATCCTAACTACAACATCTTCTTCGAAATTTAAAACATCTAAAGAAAAAAGACTTTCTAAAGTCCCATCTGTGTTTTGCTTATTTATATAAAAATCATTTTCTTTAGTTCCATATAATATTTTTTCATATTCTGCTATTTCTGTGTTTATGTGTACTTCTTGTGCTAGTTCTCCTTCAACAAATAGCTGTATTTTTAGATTTGCTACTGGTCCTTCTACTGCTATCTCGACTGGTGCTTCTACATGCCCTCTGTTTATATACTGTAAACTTCTTGTGTTTTGATCTGCAAACTTACTATCCCATGTAAAATCCCATACAATTTCGTCTTCTGCTCCGTTTTGCTGTGTAAATTACTTTGTTCTCTTCGTACCATAAAGAAAGTCCGTAAAATATAATTTGACATTTTAGCATTCCAGCTTCTTTTTCTGTCTTTCCTATTTCTTTTATTTTTACATCTTTGTAATAAGATTTTTCCCTGTCTTTGAAAGGTATTGTATAGACAAATTTAAGTTTGTCTGAGCTTTCGATAAAATCTACAAACTCTCTGTATGCATCATAGCTGTTGAAACATACTGTTCCCGAAGGGTTTTTTTGTTCTACACTTTTATCTTCTTCTACAAACGTACTTCCTAGTTTTTGAAATTCGCTTTTGTTAGAATATCCCAGATTTGATGGGCTTATAAACAAGCATGTTTTCTTATAATTATTCATGCTAAATTGTTGTCCTTTTTCATTTTCTAATAAAAATTTTCTAACTTTCAAAAAAAACACCTCCGTTATATAAAATATTTTCCATATTTTATATTTCCATATTCGAAAGCAAACTCTCCAACTTCTTTTCCGTTTAGTATAACGCTAGGTTTAAATTGTTTAAAAGCCTCTATCATAGCTTCTTTCAAATTGTTTGCTTTGCTTTCATTTTTGTTTATCGTGGAATTTATGTCGAATTCAGTAGGGATTGAATTTTGCATTTGTTTTGTTACATTTTCCATTTCATCTCCAAATCCAATTCCTACTCCTTGTGCCATAAATTTACCAACTTCATCTCTAAAAATTGTTGATGGAGAATGAATGCCAAAAAAACTTTTTATTCCATTTAGTATGCTACCACACCATTCTTTTATTTTGCCTAATAGCCAGTTTTTTGCATTCTTTATTCCTTGCCAAATACCTTCGACGATATTTTTTCCTACTTCCCCCATATTTGTTAAGAAATTTTTAAATCCACTAATTAAAGAATTAATAATTTGTGGTATTTTACTAACTAATTGAGGGATTGCTTTTATTAATCCTTCTGCCATTTTTACTATTAAAGTAATACCCATTTGCAGTAATTTTGGTGCATTGTTAGAAATTGCCACTACTAGTCTTTCAATAATTGTTGGAATTTTTTCAATTAATTGTGGAATTGCATTTATTAGACCTTCGGCTAATGCTATAATCAGATTAATTCCAGCATCAATTATTGTGTCTATATTGTTTAGTAATGTTTCTGCAATCAATGATATGGAATTAATTGATAATGGTACTAATTCTGGTAATGTTTGAGAAATACCATTTATTAGTTCGGAAAGTATAGTTATGCCTGTTTGTAGAATTTCGGGCATTGATGCTGTTATTCCTGAAATTAGGCTGCTAATAAGTTCTATTCCTGTATCTATTATGTTTGGCAATTGGTCTATTATTACATCTTTTAAATTGTTGATAAGATTTATTACTAATGGTGCGATTTGTGGTAATAGAGTATCTACAAAGTTAGTTATTAATAAAACTACTCCTTGCAATGCTATTTCTATTCGTGGAAATAAATTTTCTGTAACAGTACTTAGACTTTCTACAAAATTATTTACTAATCCACTAAAATCAACATTATCTGCTGAAATTCCTGTTAATAAGTTTTTCCATGCTGATTTCATTGACGAAATTGAACCTGATATGGTTGAACTAGCTTCTTTTGCTGTTGTTCCTGTAATATCTAGTTTTCCTTGTATTGCATGTATCGCTTGATATACATCGTTTAAGTTATTTATGTCGTATTTTACACCTGTTAGTTGCTGAGCATCTTTAAGCAAGCGTTGCATTTCTTCTTTAGTTCCTCCATATCCAAGCTTAAGATTGTCTAACATAGTATAATTTTGCTTTGCAAACCCTTGATAAGCGTTTTGTATCATTGACATATCTGTCCCCATTTTGTTTGCATTGTCAGACATGTCTGTTATTGCCATATCTGCAACTTCTGCTGATTTTGCAGTATCGTTATTTAAGCTTTGTAATAAACTCGCTGAAAAAGATGTTACTGTTTCCATGTACTCGTTTGCAGATAGACCCGACGTTTGATATGCATTGTTAGCATAATTCTCTACTTTGCTTGCACTATCTTTAAATAATGTTTCAACACCACCAATTAGCTGTTCATAATCTGCATAACTTTCTATTGCTTGTTTTCCAATGTCTTTGAATGCAGAAGCTATTGATTTTATTCCTGCTCCCACTGCTCTTAATCCGTTAGTAATCATGTCTCCAATAACATTTGCTTTTAGCAAGTCTCCAAATTTTAATGCTCCATTTCCTGCATCGTCAAACCCTTTTTTCATGTTCTTTAATTCCTTGTTGCTTTTTCCTGTTGCATCTTCCATCTGTACTAGTTGTGTTTCTGCATTATTTAGTTGTGTTTTAAACTGTCTTACTTTTTCGTTATTTGAACCATATTCTTCTTCCGCTTCTTTTAATGTTTTTCTTAGATTGTTTATTTTTTCTTTCTGTTCTTCTAATGTTGTCTTCATGTTGTCATACGACAACTTAGATTGTTTTAAAGTATTGTCTCCGCTTGTGAATTGTGAATTTGTTAGCTTCAATTCACTTGAAACTAACTTCAAGTTTGCTGTTATGTCTTTTAACGCTTTTCTATATTCACTTTCTCCAGTCAGTTTGACTGTTCCTCCAAAGCTTCCTCCTGCCATTTGTTCTCCTTTCTGTTAATCTAAGAACATTTCTCCTTTATGATTAACTTTTTCTTCTATTTCGCTATAGCTGATTTTTGATAATGTAAAGTCATAGTGATTTTTATAATGCATATATAAGTTAAATAATTTTCTCAATGTCATTCTTCCTACTTCTTTTTCAGAAAACTTTAATAAGCAATGTCCGATAAAAAGAAACCACGAGAAATCGATTTTCTTATCATCGCTCTCGTGGATTACACGTTTTTTGAATTATCCTCTATGTTTGATGATTCTATTACTGTATTTTGTACACTGTCTGCTATCTTTTCTATTCCTAATTGTGTTATAATTCTTCCTACTTGTTTTTCTGTTAAAAATTTTCTTTTGTTTTCTGCTGTTTCATTTTCTATATCTATTCCTTCATTGATCATTTCCGTTATTCCGTATTTTAATGCTTTTATATTTATTTCATGTTCTTTTCCATCGGTTAGATTTCCCCAATTTTCAATACTTTCGTATTTATCTTGTATTTTTTCCATAACATTTAAATTAAAAACAAGCGGATATTTAATCCCCTCTACATCTATGTACGATATTTTTTCTTGCATAATTCCCTCCTATAAAAAAAGAGTAGAGCTGTTGCTCTACTCTGCTATTGTTGGTGTTAATAATTTATCTAAATACGTTTGTGCTTCTGCTAAAGTTTCGAATGTTTTAAATTTCTTCCAATCTCCCGCTTTCATTCCGTTTATTTCTTCTAATAATGGCATAACTTTTGCTTCAATGGATACTGTGTTAAATTCTATCGATTCGCCTTTAGTTTTTGCATCTGCAGTTATATTTGTTATTTTTATTCTTGGTAAAAACTCTACTTTGTATTGTTTTTTTCCATTTACCATCTTTGTTATAACATGTCCATATCCAAGTTCTGGTGCTGTGTCGTCTTGATTCTCTGTCGTTTCTCCATCTTCTGACATCTTGCATCCTTTGATTGTTGAATACGTTTCATCATCTACATTATCAAGTGTTAAATTCAGTTTTGCACCTGTAAATGTTCCCTCATATTCTGCAAGCATATCATCAGCATAAAGTGAAGCTTCTCCTCTATCTTCTGTTAGTTTTGCATCTATCATTCTTCCTAATATTGGGACTTTACTGTCTGTTAATGTTTTGTACTTTTTTGTTGTGCTATCAATTAAGTTATATCTTGCATTTCTTAAACCTATATTTGCCATCTTAAATCTTCCTTTCCTTAATAAATGTGCATGTTCTATGATATAGTCCTGTATCCTCTTCATACATTTCTGGACTATCTCCATTCCATGTCCATTCATTTTCTTTCATTATTTTTTTTATAGAACTCATTAATTTTAAATAATTACCTTCACTATAAATATCTATATCAACTGGAGCTTCACTATAATCTATTTCATCATCGCTTGCTGATAATGGTGTTTCATCTAATAAAGTCCATACCACATATTTTTTTTCTTTGCCTTTGTATCTTAAATGTGCAACTGGTACATCTAATTTTAATATTTTCTTTAATTCAGCTTCCATATTTTACTCCTTTGGTAAATATTTTTCTTGAACTTTTTTCATTTCTGCTTCTATATCCGATTTATTAAAAGACTTCCTCATAAAAGGTTGTTTTCTTACTGTTGATGTTCCATGTTCAAATATATTTGCTACGAGTGGTGCAGGTTCTTCTACTCCTCTTTTGTTTGTAAAATAACCATAAAAAGCAACTTTGGTATTGATACCATCGTCGCTTTTTGTTTTGTATGTTTTTGTTATTTTAAGACACTTCATAATATTAGAACCTTGAAGACTTTTAGGAATATTCTTTAAAACTTTTCTATTCACTGCTTCTGCTCCAGCTTTTGTCATTTCTCTCATCATCTTTTCGGTATTTACATCCAATTGTTCAAATTCTTTTAACAAATCATTAGGAATTTCACCATCAAATCTTGCCATTATTTTGTAACTTCTTTCGCTTGAATTTCTAATTCTACATTTTCTTCATCTATATTATTGAGATATTCTATTGTATAGGTCCTTTTATTGTATTTAATTAGCATATCTCTTGTTATTTCTGTTTTAGGGTATCGAATTGTAAAATTAGTAAAAGCTTTTTCAAAATCAGATCCACTTGCAATTAAAGTAAATCCTTTTGTAGTTTTAACACTTGCAAAAGTTTCAAGAACGATAACTTCATCTTTTTTTAAGAATCCGTCATCGTCCTCTACTTCTTTTGAAATTACAATAGATATTTTTTTATTATACTTTCCTGCATTTATCATAGATTATTCCTCGTATGCATATCTAGGATAGTTTGTACTGTTTTATTTATGCTTTTATTATCAACATACATTGTACGATTATCATACATATCTTGACATAGCACATAAACTACAATAACAAAATCCGAATATGAATCTAATGTTTCATCTTCATCATTTTCGGATTTTTCAGATATACCTGTGTAATTTGAAATATAATTTTTGGCAATATTTAAATATGTTTTGAGTTCTATTTTCTCTTGCTCGCTAACTTCTGATATTCTCAAATAATTAGCAAGCTCATTTTCAGTAATTCCACTTACCTTGGTTACTTCTTTCATTTATAAAAGCCTCCTTTGAGGTTATTTTGTTGCTGTAGGGTCAGTAGTGTTTGTTACAGCAACTGCTATTTTTTGTGTATTTTCTACTTTAGCATCTAATTCACTATATCCGCATACACCAATAGCATGTTGCGTAGCAAATTTTTCAACTAATACTTGAATTTCCATCTCTTCTGTTTCTTTTACAGCTAATCCTGAGAAGTCTCCATAGAATATAACTGCTTTAGAAGCTGTTCCTAGTTTATTGACCTTTTCAGAGCAATAAACTGGTTTTCCAAGTAATTCATAATCCCATTTTTCGTTAAATGCTCTATTTAGTATGTAATTTCCATCACTGTCTTTTAATTTTCTTATAGCTTTTCTTGTGTCTCTATTCATAATCCAGTAAGCACCAACTTGAAATACATCTGGAACAGTTTCTTGAATATCTATTAATTCATCAGCTGTTATGCTAGATTTAGCACCTAACACTACTTTCATATTTGTAGAATCATAAGAACCAACTATACCACCAATTTTATTTGTAGTACCGTTGATCATTTCTCCTTCGTAGAATAATTTAAACTTTTCAGCCATTTTGTTTATTACATATTCTGTTAAATTAAAATCACTATTATTTAATAACGATTTAGAAATTTTAGTTAATGCTCCAATTAAAAATCCAGCTAATTCTACTGTTGTAAATTTTCCGCTATGAGATACTAATTCGTCAAATTCAGTTGCATAAGCTACTGTAACATCATCTGTTGTATTATCATATTTTGGTATTGCTAATGTTCCTTTTGCGTTATATTTTGTTGCGCTAGCATATAATGGAGATATTTCAATTACTTTATCAATTATCTTTTTTGCAATTGTTTTTGGTATAACTGCTCCATTATCTCCTTTTGTTAAGTTTACATCTGTTGTTCCTTCATTCATAATTCCATTTACTTTATTTCTAATGAAATTAGCAAATGCTTTTATGTCTTTTTCTTCTTGAGTTAATTCTTTTTTCTCCTCTGCTTTTGGAGTTTTAACTTCCATATCTTCAACTTTTTTCATTCTTTCTATTGTTGATTCTACATCTTTTATTGATTTTTCTAATGCATCAAAATTTTTAACTTCCTCTTCTGTTAATTCTCTGTTTTCTTCTTTAGCAGTATCAACAATTCCTTTCATCTTTCCTTTTAAATCTTCTTTTTTTTCTAATAATGCTTTAATAGTCATTTTTCATCTTTCCTTTCCTTTATAAAATAAAAAACAACCTATCTTTAGGTTGTAAAATTAATAATTAAATTTGTTTAAGTCTTTCTTCAAATAAAGAATAATCGACTTTATAATACTTATTCTCCTCTGTTTTATCTAACAGATTTTTCAAATTATTTGGAACATGTTTATATTTTTTAAATATGTTCTTATCTACACAAGCAACTGCTTTGTTTGTATCTTCTAGTACATTAATGTCAAAATAAATACTTGATTCAGTAGAGCCCATCCAACTTTCAGCATCTATTTTTGCCTTAATTTCATCTTCTGACTTAAGTGCTTTTTTCATGTATAATGGTATCATTGTCGAATTTTCTATTGAATCTAATAAATCTATACATTTTTGAAATTCTAATGTATTTCCATAACAACTAGCAACAGGTTTGTGTATCATAATCATAGAATTTTGATACATGTTTATATCATCTCCCGTCATTAAGATAAATGTTCCTGCACTAGCACATAATCCATCAACAAATGTATGTATTTTTGTGCCATTGTCTTTAAGTCTTTGCAACATTGAACATATTGTAGATGCTACAAACACTTCTCCACCTGGAGTATTAAGATATATATTTAAATCTGCTATATCTCCTAAGTTGTCAAGTTCTTCTTTAAAATCTTTTAATCCAACTAATGTGTCATCTTTTTCTCCAGTCCACCAATTTGTATTATCTGTTACAATTTCTCCATAAACATACAAGTCTGCATTTTTGTTTGGTATGAAATTCTTTATTTCATAAAACTTCATCTTCTGCACCTCCTTCCACTTCTTTATTTTCTTCTTGCTCGTTGTCTTTATTGTTGTGTTCTATCTGTTCTGTTATTTTTTCATTCTTTTCGCCTATTTTGTAAGTAGTATTTGTATTAGGTATAAATATCTCTTGAGTTTCAGGGTTTAATAATACACTTCCTAATGTTAATTCCACCATATCTAAACCATCAATTGCATCATCGCCTTCTAAATATCTAATTTCATTTCTTGTTTTAAATCCCTTTTCTATAGCTATTTTGTAAGCTTCATATCTGTCTTTAATAGAGCATTTTATTAAATCTGTAAAATCAGGTGCAAAATAATAAGAACCTTTTTCTTTTTCAAGTAAAAAGTCCCTATTTAAGGCAGTAGTAAATGCAATTGCTACTGGCATTACTGCATATCTTATAAAATCTTCATTGTTATTACTTATATGAAATATATCTTTTGCTTCGTCTGCAAATGTTTTTGTTTTTTCGTTTAATTGGTTTTCTACAGATGTATTTGAAGCATCTTGAAATTCCATTCCGTCATTTAGAATTACACAACTTGAAATCCCATTCACATAATCATTCCAAGACTGTTTTAGTTCTTCTATTCCTTTTTTGTCTAGTCTCTTTTGTGATTTTATGAAGCCTTTTTTAGTTCCATTTGATTTCATAAGTCCTAATTCATAAATTAATCGCTTATAAGCTGTTTGTAATACCTTATTTATTTCTTCAATATATCCTGTTCCTGATGCTCCATCTTTTGTATTTCTTAATAATTTAATAAAATTAAAAGCTTGGTATCCTTTTCCATTTACTCTTAGTTCTATCTTTTTAAAAATTGGATTTATGGCTATGTTTGTATATGGTGTTACTTTACTTTCTTGTATATAATTAAGTCCAATAAATTTGTTCCCTTTTTTATTTATATAAGCGTATCCACCTTTTCCTAATAGATAATCTTCACATAATGCTTTTTTTAATTGAAATCCATCTAAAGTGTCTCTTGTATCATTATTAATTATATCCACTCTTTCATCTTCTATTTCTGTTGTTGTTTTTTTGCCTTTTTTAGTAGATTTCTTGTATAGTTTAAATGGTACCATCGCAAAACTATCACAAATTAATCCAACTGCACTTGAAATCGCTGGTATTGTTAATGCTTCATCTCTTGTTATTTCTTCTCCACTCATTAATGCTTTTAATAATACATCATCTGCTTGATTTTCATCTGCTTTTGTTTCTTCTACATCATTTTTTATTTTTCTTTTAAATATTCCCACTTTTTTCACTTCCTTTTATTTAAAAACTTTGTGCAACAAATCCATCTTCGTACATATTTTGTTGTAATAAATATATTGCGATTATTGTACTAACTACCATATCGACTTTTCCATTTGACTTTTTCTTATTTACATATTTATTTAAGTTAGTATCTTCTGTACATCTTGCATTTTGAAAATTAATTTCATATAGTTTATCTCCATCATAACTAAATTTTCTTTGTAATATACTTTCTTGTAATAATTTTGTAGGTTGATGTAATACAGATGAATGTTGTTTTACTTCTACTGTCTCAAATCCAGCAGAATCTAATTTATTTGCAGTAGATATGCAATTATATCTATCATAGCCTATTTGCACTATATGAACTCCATATTCTCTTTCTATATTCATTATAAAATTTTCTACAAATGCATAAGAAATTATTTCGTCACCACATGCAAAGCAACTACCTTCTTCAACAAATCTTCTATAGTCTGTTCTTTCACGTCTGTTCTTCTCTTCTATTCTATCTTTTGGAATAAATGCCCATGATTTTGTGTAAATTGTTTCATCTTCCATTGTAACCATTGAAACTGATGTATTGTCGTTTGTCATTGCTAAATCTAATCCTAAATATACATCTCTACCTTGCCAGTTAAAAACTCCTCTTGTGTTTTTGCATTTTCTCAATTTATCTATTGTGATAAATTCTTCTCCACTATCAGAAGGCATAAAATAATTAAGATTTTTAGTTAAAAACTCCACTCTTTCACTAGGTTTTGCAAGTGCTTTTTCTCTAGCTCTTTTTATTTCCTCATAGTTTTCTTCAATTCTTAATGGATTTGCCATTTGTATTCCTATATCATCCCACAAATGTTCTTCTGTTGCATAATATACTAGTGCAAATAATCTATCATCTTTTTCTGTTTCTTGATATATTTTTTTCAAATACTCCAATTCATCTAACATTATTGATTTATCTTCTGCGTATGCTGTTGTTAGTTTAAACATTAGTGGATTTCTTACGCTTAATTGCCCTGACCTCATAGCTTCAACATTTGCATTATCTCTCATTGCTCCGTATTCATCTGCTATAAATGCACTAGGCTTTATTGAGTTATTTCTATTAGCTTCTGATGTTCTAGGTTGGTAAAACGAATGTGTTAATGTACATTCCATTCTTCCGCTTAATGTTTTTGGGATATTGAAATACTCTGATACACACGGACTAGCACTTAATATTTGTGATATTGCTTTTTTAACTTCTCCTGCTAAATCTCTATCAAGACATATTGAGTAAAATTCTGAATATTCATCTTCTGTTAACATTAGAATAATTATTATAAGTGCTGATAAAAATGTTTTAGTATTTTTTCTTGGTATAAATAAATCAACTTCTCTATATCTAAACTTATTGGAATCTGTCTTGTATCTCCAACCAAAAATATTGGCAATAAAAAAAGCTTGGAAATTTTCCAAACCTTTATATATACTTTTACCGATAATATTTAAACCAGTAGCAAAGTTTAATAATTTTAATATTCCTTCTATAATGTTAATCTTTCTTGTGTCGAAATAATATGGATAATATTCATTGTTCTGCTTTTTCAAATCTTCCAAAAACCACTTGCATTGTGTTTTTACTTCAAAAGTAGTTATTTCTTTTCCTGATATACAGTCGTTTGCATATTGTTTTGCTTTTTCTAATAGCATTATGCCTCGCCTCTCAATACTTTTAATAAAGGATTATCTTCTTTTTTTTCTTTCTTTGGTATGCATCTTAATGCTGATGCTATTGTCATTATATTTTCTTTTTCTATATCTAATAACATCTTTCTTTTTGAAGACATTTGCTTGTCTATTGCTAACATAGATCCCATCATCTTAGCTATTGATTTTGCATATTCTAACTTATAATCTGTTAATTGTTCTGTGGTGCAATCTTCTCTTTCCTTTAATTCTTCTATTAGTTCGTTTTGCTCTTCTCTTAATTCAGATATAAGATTATAACATTCTTCTCTTCTTTCTTCTAAGTCGCCACATTCTGCTTGTAGTAAACAATATCTATTTATAACCGCTTCATAAATCGCATCATTTTTATCTATATTTTTAAGTAGTTTTTCTATCCTTTTAAATTCTTTGTGTGCTTTTTTGTTTTGTCTTACTTCTTTTCTTTCTTTTAGTTTTATATCTGTGCTTAATTCTTTTTCTCCTGCCTCTCTTAGCTTCATTTCAGCTTTTGTTCTATGTGACTTTTTTTCACCTTCTAAAACTTTAAAAGGCTTTGACGGTGTTGGCATATTGTTCACTTCCTTTCTGTTTTTTATAAAAAGTTGATGTGGGAATTTTTTTAAAACAAAGGTAGGCGGTACGTGTTAAAAAATTTTCCGCTTCTTCTACTTTGATTAAGGGGGCTTATTTATACTTTTTATTGTTTATTTTCCTGTTCTTTTATAATATTTTGTACTTCTTGTCTTGGTATTTTTCCGTTCTCACACATCTCATGATGATAATGACATACTGTTAATAGATTATCATTATCTAGTTTTTTATTATAATCTTTATTGATAGGTATATTATGATGTACTTCTAAGTCTTCTGCATTGTATTTCGTTATTGTGTTATATAATTTTCTAATACATATTTGACATAAATATAAATCTCTTTGTTTTATTTCTTCTCTTTTCTTTTGCCATTGACTTGTCCATCTAAATTTATCTGCTTCCGTTGTATATTTCTTTCTTTGTGGCTTTTGACTGCATATATATTTACTGTCATGTATTCTTCCGCAATATTGACAACTTCTTAACATTATTTATCTTTCCTTCCAAAATAAATTGCTAAGATAGTTCCACATATTATTGCTGTTATTATTATTCCCTGCATTATAATCACTCCTTTTTTCCATAAAATAAAAAAGCACCTTTATAAGTGCTTATATTTTTTATTGTCTTATTGGTGCTCCTACATTGTCTTTGTATCCGCCTATTGCTATTTTTATTAGATCTAAAACCCATCCCAAGCAACAGAAATTAACTGTGCATGTTTTTATTAATCCACTTCCTATTTTCCCCAAATAATAATCGTGTATTCCAAACATTCCTCCACATGCACATAGAATTAAAGTTGTTTTTTTGTTTTTATCGCTTGTCATTGTGGTATAATTTGCCATAAAATCATCTCCTTTTTTGTTTGATTATACCACATATTCTAAAACTTTTTTGTCGATTTTTGTCGAAAATTAAGTTTTATTTTAATATATTTTTCATTATCGGCTTGCGTTGCTTGGCTGTTATTGTTAATTGTCTCTTATATCCTTCTGTCTCTTTGTCTTTAATGTAATAACAACAGTTTAATGTTCCGTCGATTTGTCTTCTTATTTCACATAGTTCTAGATTTCTATTCTTACAATTACTACATAATGTTCTTATGTATGTTTCGTATATTGTTTCTTTTGTTTTCATATTAGCACCTCTTTTGCTAAATATTAGAAAAATAGAGCCACGCTCTACTGAACATAGCTCCGCAAAAGATATTTCTTTTTCTTTCGAACCTGCTAGGAAGGTTCTTTATTCTTGTGTTTATTTCCTCTATAATGCTTCTAAGGAGGTGATTGATAAACTGGTTCGGCATATTTATATTAGCACTACCTAGCATTGTGTTAATAACTAATCTAGTTCTATTTTCTCAATTTCCGCCCTCACTTTTAATGTTCTTATGTAGTTACCTATATGCTTTTTCTGCTCTTTTAATAATTCTAGTGAACAGCTAGGTTCAAAATTTAATGTTCCTGCCTCATATTTAACTGTCATTGCATCTAATTTATTGTATCTTATTTTTGCTTGCAAGTATTCTGCTATAAATCTTTCTTTGTAATCTGCACTATTCATTAATTTAACCGTATCTTTTAATTCTTTAATATTTTCAATTTTTTTACTTTTAATTTTTTTAGCTATTATTTCAGCACCTTTTTGTGTCATTCCACTTGCTCTCAAATTTTTTATAGTATCTTCCATGCTCATTTTTATTATTCTCCTTTTTGATAAATTAAAAACTAGCTATAAAATACATTATAACTAGTTTTGCTATTCTTTCTTTTTTGGCATGTGTTATTATGCGATTTCTAGAAAATCTTGCTGCATAATACAATGCAAAGTTTTATTAAATAAAGATTTGAGACCTTGTCGCTCGGACTTTGAATTAGTTTCTCTCTAATTGTGACAATTCTACTATTGTTATTATACTATATAACATTGTGCACTTTCCGTCACTTTTGTGCTAAAATTAAAAATTTTTTATAAATATTTCCAAACATAACCACCAGACGTCTTTATTTTGTTTATACATGTTTCTCTAATTCCTTGTTCTGGAACCCCTGTGTAGTCTTTTGCTTCTCTTATTGATTCAAACTCTTTTACTAATTCTCCAGTAGCTTTATTATATTGACCTACTCTTTTAGTATGTCTTTTACTTTTGTTGCTATCTAATAATTTACTCTCTATGTTGTTTTCATTAAAATTTCTTTTTTTCTTCTTGAAGTGTGTTATTAACGTTCTTTCTATTTTTTGTGCAACCCATTTGTAATATGTTTCTGCAACTATTTCGTGTTTTATATTTTCCCATCCAAATCTTTGAATTGCTTGATAAAAATCTTTATTTTCTTTGTAACCTTCTCCGTTATTCCATCTTTGTTTTGGATTTTGACTTAAACCTACATATGTCCAATAATTTGGACATGTATGTATATAAATATAATATGGTCTTTTTTCTCTTAAATTAATATTTTTATCTACAAAACTTTTCATTTTCATCACCTGCTTTTATATATTTAGCTAATGCTATTCCATGTAATTTTCTAGTATAATCATATTCTTCATCTATCTCGTTTGATACTTCCGTTAAATTATATCCTTTTATATATCTAAAGTAAAGTATATTTCTAAATGGTTGTTCAATCTTATCTATTTTATTTTCAATTTTTATTTGCTTCTCCTTTAAGTCTGTTATGTATTTTTCAACTTCATTAGTGTCATCAAGTATCCTAACCAAATTTTCTATGTTAGTATCCGTTGTTTTTGGACTTCCGTTTTGGCATATCTGATAAAGTTGTGGTTATTTTATTTAATAAACTCCTTCTTTCTTTTATATCTTCAAGTCTTTCTTCTATCCATTTTTTATTATAGATATAATCTTTCAATTCTTGTTTATTCTTGTTTATCTCTTCTTTTATCATGCGTACCTCCTTATTTTCTTAAAGCATATCTTTCTATGCTCTTTTCTATTTCTGCTATTGTTATATCTGTTCTATAGAACTTGCATTTTCTGTTTTTACAGTCTAGATTTTTTAAACTATAACAGCTTTTATGTCCGTTTCTGTTTATATAAGCAAAGCAGTCTGTGTTTGTCATATCTCCTAGCTTGTCTACTATTATTAGTCTTACTCCGTCTATTGCAGTTCTGTCTCCTAATATTTCCGCTTCTTGCTTAGTTATTTGTATCTCTTCTATTGTTTCTGCTTTTACTGTTTCTAATGTTCTTATTCTTTTTCTTATTTTATCGACTATAGTTGTCATTTGTTATCACTCCGTTTCTTTTATTCGTGATGGTTCTGTAATTTTCCATTTTTCATTCTTACGTATTTATTCACGTTATTATTTTGTGCTATTATAAAACCTTCGACATTTCTATTGACTTTTACTTTGTAAGAATCATAATTATCGTTTAGTGTTTCTATGTCTGGAAAACTTTCTTTTTCTTCTATTACTGGTACAATGCCTATGTAATCTGGAAATTCTTGATTCTCAAATGGATATTTAAATAATTCGTGATCGTAATATAAGTTTTTTATTTCTCCTTTTTGATAATTTGCTTTTGCAAACATATATACTTTTTTATCTAAATCTGGATATTTTAATTTCCCCATTCCAATCCATTTTCCAAAGAATCCGCTTCCTTCTATTAATCTTTCTTTTAAATCTTGTCCATGTTCTTCTATCCAACCTAATAAACCTTTGTATAACATTCCTTTATTTTCTTCTAATTCATCTATTAAAAAAATGTTGTTTCTTTGTGCTATTACTAGCTCTCCATTAACTTTAAAAAATCCTATATTACTTCCATCTAATTTTTCTGTTATTACTGCTCTATTTTTAAATTGTACTCTTTTTGTTTTCGGATATAATGTTTTCTTTATCATTCTACTTTTCCTCACTTTCTCTTAGTTTATTTACTGCTCTTACTAGTTCGTTTACTTTGTTTGTGATTTTTTGGAACTCTTCATCTACGTTTTCTTCAAATTTACCACCTACTGCACTTATTACAGTATAATAATTATATTCTTCTATTTCATTGTTTTCTTCTATTGTTTGATATGGATTTTTTACTATATAAGTATATTCTTCTTTATAAAAGTGATTATTGTACATTTCATATCCCGTTTCTAATTCTTGTATTGTTCCTTTCAGTATGTATGTTTCATTAAATTTACCGTTTTTATATTCTGTTATTATCGCATTTTGTTTTATTTTACCGCTCTGCTATATTTTGTATTAATTCATATCCTTTCATCTTTCTACCTCTTTTCTTTTAAATATTTATACTTTTTCTACTAAGCCTGCTTGGATTAAGTCGTATAATACATCATATACTTGTTTATTACTTCTATATTTACAGTTTGGTCTTTTATGTGCTCTTTGTTCATTGTCCCACCATTTGTCAACTATTATCTCTCTATTGCCTTCATTTGGACATACCATTAAGATTTTAGCACCTCTTGCTATACAAATATAATAACCCATATATGGCTTAGGCTGTTTTTTTAATCCAAATTTCTCTAATTGTTTTAAATCTACATCGTCTTTTATTTTTAACATCTTCTCACTCCCTTGCTTTTTTATATGCTTCTTTTAAATCTCCCGACTATGTCTGTTTCTTACTTCTGCTCTTATATTTCTTATTTGCATATTGTATTGTCTTTTATATTGCTTTGCTAA
>CANEEJ010000018.1 GCA_947426525.1 uncultured Clostridium sp.
ACAAACTATTTGGGTTACTAGTAATACCAAGTGATGCATATTCTTCTGCTACTGATTCTGCAATAATTTGCTTCGTAAGTTCATTTACTTCTGTGCTTCTTGTACTACCTTTTGCCATAGTAAGTAATCCCTGCGTAACATCTTCTACTTTATTTTCAATATTTAAAACTGTTCTTTCTTTTCCTGTTATTTCGTCTTTTATCATCTCTGTTTCAATATCAAAAATATTGATAACAGTTTTAGAATTAGGACTGATGACAACATTAATGCCACCTAAACTTTCTGCCACAATGGTATATTCACCTTCTGCATCCAATGCTAAACTTTCAATTCCCATTAAAACAGAAGATCTAGAAGCTAATGTTTTCATAGTAACTGACTTACCAGCACCAGATTTTGCAAATATAACCATATTATAATTAGTCAATGAACTATGGAAATTATCAAAAAGAATTGGCGTTCCTGTCTGCTTATTAAATCCTAATGGAACACCAGAAGGATGTCCAATCTCCGAGGTAGTAAAAGGAAAGACCGTCCCCATAGAATTTCTATCAAAAGTATGCATTTTTTTTACTTGATCTTCCATTAAGGGTAAATTAGATTGAAAAGCTTCTTCTTGAATGCCCCATGCTGTTTTTATTCCTACTAAGGTTTTTGACATTTCTGTGGCTAACATCTTGGATAGTTTATCTAAATCTTCTAAATTATAAGCAAATAAGGTAGATACCACAGATGCTTCATATAATTTATTAAATCCAGCTGCAATCTCATCTCTTAATTGTTCTGCTTCTAATCTCTTTTGTGCTATCGTGCTTTCCCTATTGATATTTCCTTTATCCATAGCAACAATTCTCTCTGTCTCTAGTTCATTAATAACTCTATTTAGTTCACTTTGTGATCTTTCTTCTTTAATTGGATTGATATACACAGAAGTGTTTATATCTCCAAATAAGTACATGTCTCGAAATAATTCTGGAAAGGTACACATCCTAGGAAGAGTAGAAACAAAGAAACTTCTGGCATATCTTTTGGTACTAGAAATAATTTGTAAATGGTCAATATTCGTTACATCTACACCAGATGGAGCAATTAAGTCTTTAATTGTTTTTCTCTGTAAGAAATTATCCTGATCTTCATTATGATACTTTCTTCTTTCTTCTTCTAGTTGTTGTTGCTTCTTTTTCTTCATTTAGCTTTCCTCCTTTTCTTTTGTTTTTTGCAGCTTCCTCATCTATTTTTTCTCTAGCTCTTTGTGCTGTTTCTTCTCCTACCAACTGTTCGTTTTCTTCAATAATCATTTTAGCCATTCTTCTAATTAATTCCTGCATATCTTTTTCTTTCTTTTTTACTTCTCGTTCTTTTTCACTTTCTTGTGCCGCTTCTAATAATTTCTCATTAGCTTTTCTAATTGCTTCTTCTTCTATTCTTTGATTTAGTACTTTTATTCTCTTGTCAAGTACATCTGGTGCTGTTACATATAATTCGTCATATCTTGCATTCAAAGCTTGTTGCAATTGATAAATATCAGCATCCTCTCTGTTATATGCCATGTATAATAATTCTGCTAATTCATTAGAGTTTAAAATTTTTCCTTTAATCCCACAAACTGATAAAGAAGCAATTGCTGATTGACATTTGGTATATAATTCGTTAAATGCAATATCTTTAATTTCTGTTTTTTCAATATTAGAATTTGTAACTTCTTCTGGTGTATAAGCTATAATGATATAATAGTGTTTTCTTAAGATATTTTTGTTTAAGTTCATTCTTTCTGTATTGCTAATAATGTCTTTTCCATATTCATATAAGTTTCTTTCTCTTAGTACTTCAATTCTTTCTTGTGCTAATTGTTCTTGTGTGTATTGTCTTGAACTTACTTTGCTATTGTATTCCATTTGTTTAGCTACTAATCGGTCTTCTATATTTTTTAATCTGCTTTTATAGGTTTCTAAACTACTTCCTAAATTTACGGTTCTTGTTTGTGTATAGATTTGAATTGGGTGTTTTAGCGTGTTTAAAAATTGTAAAAAACCTTGCTCTATACTATTTTTCTCTATGCTTGACATTAAATCATAATTGATTCCTGGGCATTCAATTACCATTAAGTATTTGGTTCCATTTTTTCGAATAATCATACTGTCTTCTATTTTGTCGAATTGCATAAAAGAGAAAATCGATTTTTTACTATATTCTATTGCTGTTTTTTCACTACTTATTTCTTCTTGTCTAGTGCTATTAGAGAAACTATCTTCTCTGGCTACTTTTCTTTTCTTTTCTTTTGCTTTCAATACTATGTATATAACAGAAAGTAAAACCAATACTCCTATCATTACGAATAAAATTATCATTAATAAATTAGTCATTTGATTACTATTCATCTTTCGTTTCCTCCTTCATATATACATAGATTCTATTCTTTTTTTGTTTGAATTTTATCGCTCTTTTAATAACATCGTCTATGCTTTCTCCTCCTGTTTTTTCTGTAAATTTAAATTTACGTGTATCCGGAATTTTAAACGTTCCTATTACAAATCCAATTCCTCCACATAGTACAGTTGCAATAATTCCTGGTATGGTCGCACCAAACAAATTAAATATAAAATAGAATACTAATCCTGGTACAATTCCAATTGCAGTATAAATAAGTGCTTTCATGGAGAAGATATATAAAATTCTACTTTCTCCTTTATAATCTCTTGGTATTTCATAGGTTCGCATCGTTTTTCCTCCTTGGTTTGTGGATGTTTTGTGGATAACATTTATCCCATATTATCACTATGATATATTATATCATAAAAAGTAGATAATTGTAAGTATTTTGGCTATTTTTTTGTTTTTTAATCAAATTGTAATGTTTTTGTAATATTGTAATAAAAAAAAGAGAGATAACTGTTTAAAGTTATCTCCAATTTTATATTTTTCTTTATTATACACCTTGCATAAATTGGTATACGATTTGTGCAATTGATGATGCTGCAAATACTAATCCTGCACCAATTACATATGGCATTAAAGTTTTCTTGTATTCTGCTTTTTCTTCTGCACTTCCCATCATGTATTTGATACCTAATACTACTAAAACAATTACTGATACTACAATTCCTATAGTTGTTATAATAGTAATTATTTTATTACCAATACCAGATATCCCAGTTGTATCAACAGAAGAATCTCCTTTCATTTCTCCTGGTGTTACTTTTACTTCTGCTGCAGCCATTACTGGTGTTGCTACCATTGCTACCATCATCATAACAAGCAATACCATTGCTAGTACTTTAGTCATTTTTTTCATATTTCTTCCTCCTTTACTTTCTAAGTTTATTTTATATGACAAATCTCTTCAATTAGAGAATTTTAATAACAACTTTAATAAAATTATACTACATTTACATTTTAATTGCAAGATTATATATAATTTGTGCAATTGATGATGCTGCGAATACTAATCCTGCGCCAATTACATATGGCATTAAACTTTTTTTGTATTCCGCTTTTTCTGATGTACTTCCTATCATGTATTTAATTCCAATCACAATCAGTACAACAACAGATATTACAACCCCAATAGTTGTAATTATTGTTATCATTGTATTTCCTGCCGATTTCAAACCAGCTACTTGTACATCTTGCGTTCCTTTTAAGTCACTAACTCCAAATCCATAAGATAAGGTTGTAAGTGATATGATTACCATACTAATAACTAAAATCGTTATTATTTTTTCTAATTTTTTCATAGCACTCCCTCCTTAACTCTTCCATTCCATTAATATATTTACTACTAAGCTCCAAATTCCAAAGGCACCAAATACAACACCACATCCTACTACATATGGTAATAATAGCTCTTTTATTTTTGCTTTTTCTTCTACACTTGATACCATAAATTTAATTCCGATTACTAATCCAATGATAACAGCAACTACCATTGCAATTGCAAATAAAAGATTATACACAAAATCAGATGTTTCTTTTAATTTTGTTTCATCTACCCCTGCTGTTGATTCATAACTTCCAGCACTTGTATCATGGGATGCATCTTTCCCCTCTCCTAAAAAGCCTTCTGCTCCACTTACAATGTCATCTACTGTGTCTCCTGCTGCATAGGTTTTATAATAAGATAGCTGCATTCCCACTAGAAAAATTACTGCAATTGTTATTATTTTTATTATTTTTCGGGTCATTTTTATCACCTTCTTTAATTGTATTTCGTTCCCCATAAGTTTTTAGCAATTGGTGCTATAATTCCTAACAAGTTTGTAATAGCAAATACCATAACAGCTCCAATTAAATATGGCGTCATAGATTTTTTATATTCTGCCCTTTCTTCTGCACTACCTAGCATATATTTAATCCCCAAAATAGCTAAAACAAGTACAGATAAAATGGTACCTATTATTTGTATAATTCCAATAATTGTATTTCCTATATTTTTTATAGTATCTGCTCCTTTTGCATCATGCATATCAGTTGGTTGATAAAGGCTTGTTGCAAATGTTGCTAAAGAACTATTACAAAATGCAAATAAAAGTATGATACTAATTAAGATAATTCCTATATTTTTTATGGTAGTTTTTTTCATTTCTTCACCTACTTTTTAGAAATCTATTCCCTCATTATTTATTATATCTTATTTTTCTTGTTTTTTCAACTTTTATTTTACTTTTTATAAAAATGTTATCAATTTGTAATATTAGGGCAAAAAAAACAACATCAAATCCTGTTAGAATTTAATGTTGTTTTGGCGGAGATGAGAGGGTTCGAACCTCCGCGCCGCGATTAAACGACCTAACTGTTTAGCAAACAGTCCCCTTCACCACTTGGGTACATCTCCATTTTTATAAATAAAAGTTAGATATAGGCTTACATCTAACTTTTATTGTTTGGCGGAGAGGGTGGGATTCGAACCCACGGTACGCTATAAACGCACGCCAATTTTCAAGACTGGTGCCATAAACCAACTCGACCACCTCTCCATCATCTTTGACAAATGTCAGCGACAGTTATTATCTTAGCATTTTTATAGACATTTGTCAATAGCATTTTTTATAATTTTTTCATTTTTATTCCTATTTAATTTTATGAATCCCATCACTATCTATTGCTTTTTGAATAGCTTGTGCTTCTTCTTCTGATACCGTATACGTAGATTTTCCATTTTGAATTGGTTTTGCATAAATATTAGACATTTCTCTTGAATAAATTCCATTTAGTACAACACCATCATTGTTTTCATCTAACAAAGCCAGCGCAAAACTTAAATCACTTCCCGTGTCTTTAAAAGCACTGTATCGAACAATTCCTATTTTTTGAATACATTTCATTAAGTCTTGGTCTAATGTCTTAATTTGATTTAAAATATCAGCATTTTGTTTTTCAACCTTGTCCACACGATACATATAGGTTTCCAAATCTTCTTCTAGGTTTTTTCCATTTCCTAACTTTTTCATGAAGTTCTTATATTTTTTGTTTAAATTAGCAAATTGTGCCATTATAATAAGAAAAGCAATTATCAATATTAGCATGAAACCCATCATAATCCACAAAAATGTATCTGTTCTTACCATTTCCATTATGTTTTCCATATATACCCTCTTTTCTTTATTTAATTAATTCTAACAATCTTTCCAAATCGTCATTTGATGTATACTCTATAATGATTTTCCCTCTTCTTTTTCCTGGGTCTAGTCTAACTTTGCTTCCAAAAAAGCTTTGGAAATTATCTTCTATACTTTTATATAATACATGATTTCTTTTTTGTTCTTCTTTGGTTTCTTTTACTTGTGCTTTTTTCTCAACTTGACGTACCGTTGAACCTCTTTCTAACATTTGTATAGCAGTACGATATTGTTTTTCAGGGTCTGTAATAGCCAATAGTGCTTTACAATATCCTTCTGATATCTTCCCTTCTTTTGCCATTTCTAATACACGTGGTTCTAAGTTTAAAACTCTTATCCAGTTAGCAATTGTGCTTCTACTTTTTCCTAATTTTTGTGCTACGTCTTCTTGACGCATGCCATAATTATCAATTAGGGTTTTGATTCCCATTGCTTTTTCTACTGGATTTAAGTCTTCTCTTTGCATATTTTCAATAAGAGAAATTTCTGAGTTTATTTTTTCGTCATCTTCTCTTATAATGGCTGGAATTTCTTTTAATCCTGCTATTTTAGAAGCTCTCCATCTTCTTTCTCCCGCAATAATGCTATAATAACCATCTTTTTTCGTTACTACAATCGGTTGAATAAGCCCATATTCTCGAATAGAGCTAGCTAATTCTTCCAATGCTTCTTGGTCAAATCGTTTTCTTGGTTGGTCACGGTTAGGTTCTACTTCTGTTATTTTTAGATTTTTTAGGGTATCGTTTTCTTGTATTTGTTCTTCTTCTGGCGCTGGTCCAAATAGGGCATCTAACCCTTTTCCTAGTCCTGTCATTTTTGCCATTGTTCTTTCCTCCTTTTACATCATATGTTTTGCTTTCTTTTCTTCTTCATTGATTTTTAAAAACTCTTTTGCAAATTTGGTATAACTTTTTGCTCCTTTTGATTTTGGATCATATTCCGTAATAGGCATTCCATAACTTGGTGCTTCACTTAATCTTACATTTCTTGGTATTACTGTTTTATAAACTTTGTTGTCAAAATATTTTTTTACTTCTTTTACTACCTGATTAGAAAGATTGGTTCTAATGTCATACATGGTAAGTAAAGCTCCCTCAATTTGAATTTCTTTATTTAAATGTTTCTTTACTAAGTTTATGGTGTTGATTAATTGGCCTAATCCTTCTAGTGCAAAGTATTCACATTGTACAGGAATTAAAACACTATCTGATGTAGTAAAAGAGTTTAAAGTAATTAACCCTAAAGATGGCGGACAGTCAATAAAGATATAGTCAAATTTTTCTTTTATTTCTTCTAGTTTTTCTTTTAATCTTTGCTCTCTTGACATCATGGATACTAATTCCACTTCTGCTCCCGCTAAGTTCATATTAGATGGACATACTTTTAGATTTTTTATCATCGTATCTTGAATGGCTTCTTCCATTGTTGTTTCATTAACCAAGATATCATAAGTAGAAAATTCCACTTCTTTTTCTACCCCTAATCCACTTGTTGCATTTCCTTGTGGGTCAGCATCGATTAATAATACTTTTTTTCCTCTTTTTGCTAGAATAGTAGATAAATTAACGGTTGTAGTGGTTTTTCCTACCCCACCTTTTTGATTTGCTACTGCTATTATTTTTCCCAATTTGATTGCCTCCATTTTAGTTAATATTTATTTATGAATTCGTTTTGTTCTATAGTCTAATCATACAAAAATATACGAAAAAAGTCAATAAATTTTACAAAATTTATCGACTTTTTCACAATGGCTATATTATGCCTATCCCAACTTAGCCATTTGTCGTCTATTGAATTGGCTCTTTCGATGGCATACCAGCTTTTCGAGGATATTTGCTTGGTGTATTTTGATTTTTATAAATGACAATGATGTTTCGATTGATATCACTTTGTGGCAACTGAAAGGTTTCTATTGTTTCTATTTTTCCACCTAATAGAGAAATGGCTCTTTGGCTTTGCTTGATTTCTTCCTCAACCTCTGAACCTTTCATACTGATAGCTTTTCCTCCTATTTTTACCAATGGAATTAGATATTCTGACAAAGTAGATAGGTTAGCTACTGCTCTTGATGTTGCATAATCAAAGCTTTCTCTGTTTTTCTTATCTTTCGCAAAGTCTTCTACACGAGAATGAACCGCATGTATTTTGGTTAGTTCTAATTGTTGTATTACTTCGTTTAAGAAATTAATTCTTTTATTTAAAGAGTCTAGTAAGGTAATTTCTACATCTTCTCTTATAATTTTTAAAGGTATGCCTGGAAATCCTGCTCCTGTCCCTACATCAATTAACTTTGTATTATCTTTGATGTGTTTTGCAATGGTAAGAGAATCAATAAAATGTTTTACAATAATTTCTTCTGGTTCTGTAATGGCTGTTAAGTTTATTTTTTCGTTCCATTCTAATAATAATTCCATATATTGATAAAATTGTTGAATTTGTTTCTCGTTCAACACAATTCCAATTTCATTTGCATATTCTTTTATTTTATTACCAAATTCTTTCTTCATTTCTTCTCCTTTTTTATCTTTTAAATACTCTCTAAATTACTTATTTAATTGTTGCAAATAAACCAATAATACAGAAATATCAGCTGGCGAAACACCTGATATCCTAGAAGCTTGCCCAATAGAATGTGGTTTAAATTTATTTAGTTTTTGTCTTCCTTCTAAACTAATACCACTTATTGTTTCATAATCAATATTTTCTGGTAGGATTTTAGTTTCTAGTTTCTTAAATTTTTCCACTTGTGCTTCTTGCATCTTGATATATCCTTCATATTTTATTTGGATTTCTACTTCTTCTTTTTCTTGTTTCGTAAGTTCTGGTCTTTCTTTGTCAATTACTGCTAATTTTTCGTAGTTTAATTCGGTTCTTTTTAGAAGTTCTGACATCTTAGAACCTGTTGATAATTCTGTTGTTCCATTTTCTTTCAATAATTGGTTTACCTCGTCATTTGGTTTAACAATCAAATCTTTTAATCTTTGAATTTCCTTTTCTATATTTGACTTTTTATTTTCAAATTTTTCATATCTCTCATCTGAAATTAACCCAATTTCATGCCCTATTTTTGTTAATCTTAAATCAGCATTGTCTTGTCTTAGTAATAATCTATATTCTGCCCTTGATGTCATCATTCGATAAGGCTCATTGGTTCCTTTGGTAACAATATCATCAATTAGAACGCCTATATAGCCTTGTGTTCTATCTAAGATAAGCGGTTCTTTTCCTTTTATTTTTTGTACTGCATTAATACCTGCTATTAATCCTTGGCAAGCTGCTTCCTCATATCCAGAAGTACCATTAATTTGTCCCGCCATAAACAAACCTTCTATTCCTTTATATTCTAAAGAAAGTTTTAAGTTGGATGGATCAATACAATCGTATTCAATGGCATAAGCAGATCTTGTAAATTCTGCTTTTTCTAATCCTGGAATGGTATGATATAAAGCAATTTGAACATCTTCTGGTAAAGAAGAGCTCATTCCTTGTATGTACATTTCTTCTGTATCCATTCCTATTGGCTCAACAAATGCTTGATGTCTTGGTTTGTCACTGAATCTTACTACTTTATCTTCTATGGATGGACAGTATCTAGGCCCTGTGCCTTCTATCATCCCAGCATACAAAGGAGACCTATGCAAATTTTGTCGAATTATGTCGTGAGTATTTTCATTTGTATATGTCAAATAACAATCTACTTGCTCAAATTCTTTTGGTCCATTTTCAAAAGAAAAGGCTTCAATTCCTTCATCTCCTTTTTGGATTTCCATTTTACTAAAATCGATACTTCTTCTATTAATTCTTGCTGGTGTACCTGTTTTAAAACGAACTAGTTCAATTCCCATATTTTTTAAACAAGTTGATAATTCGTTGGCTGCTGCTACTCCATCTGGCCCACTCTCTTTTGAAAATTCTCCAATAAAGATTTTTCCTTTTAGATAGGTTCCTGTTGCTAAAATAACAGCTTTTACTTTGTAAATTGCTCCTACGTCTGTTTTAATCGCCGTTATTCTACCATTTTCCACTTGGATATCCACAATTTCTCCCTGTTTTACTTCTAAGTTCTCTTGTTTTTCTAACGTATGTTTCATTTCTGCTTGGTATCTTTTTCTATCCGCTTGTGCCCTTAGCGAATGAACAGCTGGTCCTTTTGAAGTGTTTAACATTTTTATTTGTATCATGGTTTTGTCTATGTTTTTCCCCATTTCACCCCCAAGTGCATCAATTTCTCTTACTAAATGTCCTTTTGAACTTCCTCCTATATGAGGATTACATGGCATATTGGCAATCGCTTCTAAACTGATTGAAAAGATTAATGTTTTCATTCCTAGTCTAGCACTTGCTAGTGCTGCTTCACATCCTGCGTGTCCTGCTCCTACTACTGCTACATCATATTCTCCTGCTATATAACTCATTTTTTCTCCTTATTCCTCCCTTTTTCTATCCTTCCCTTTTAAGACATTCTATTTTTGTTTCTTGTTTTGTTCCTTATTTTTTCTACTTCCGCGTGAAACAAAAATCACTGTTTTTTTGAAACATTGATAATTTTTTACGTATTTGTTCCAATTTATTTCAATTTGTTCCACATGCATTTTTACTTATTTTTCCTTAGTAGCTCAGTTGTTCTAGCTCATTGTTTCACATCGCATTTAGTAATCGTAAAATTCACCTTATCGCTCCTCACTTTATGTAACCCAATCAAAATTAAACCTATTTGTTTTCTTTTTTCATTTTTATTTTTCTTTTAGTATTTTTATTATTTTTAAAATTTGCTCTTAAACCGCTCTTATTTCGTTTTTTATTCCAAACCTATAAAGATATATTGTTTCGCTTTAAAATCATCTTATTTTTCGTTTTCAAAAGCAATTTTATGATTTATTTTCCCAGACAGAACTTAGCAAAAATTTCATTAATGATATCTTCACTCACAACTTCACCTGTTATATTTCCTAAATCTTCTAAAATATCTTTTATAAAAATAGCAACAATATCTAATGGCATTTTTTCTAATATAGTTTCTTTTGTCTTTTTTACATTTTCAATTGCTTTTGCAATTAAATTTTTATGTCTAATATTGGTAATCACAATTTCATTGTCTAAATTAATTTCATTTAATTGAAATAGTTGTGTTATTTCATCATATAGTTCTTCTATTCCTATATAATTTAAAGCTGACATCTTTATAATATGAATACTTGCTTCTTTTAATCTTGCATCATCTTCCTTTAAAACAGATTGTAAATCAATTTTATTTAATAAGATAATTGCTTTTTTATCTTTAATTAGTTCTAATATTTCTTTATCTTCTTCTGTTAGTTCTTTAGTACTATCGAAAATAGCAATAATTAAATCTGCTTCTTTTGCAATTTCTTTAGATTTCTTAATCCCTATTTTCTCTACTTCGTCTTTTGCTTGTCTTATCCCTGCTGTATCAATTAATTTAAGCGGTATACCATTAATAGTAACAAATTCTTCTATGGTATCTCTTGTGGTTCCTTCATATTCTGTAACAATGGCTCTATCCTCTTTTAATATCGCATTTAAAAGGGAAGATTTTCCTGCGTTGGGCTTTCCTATAATAGCTGTTTTTATTCCTTCTTTTATCATTTTTCCATTGTCAAAGCTTTTTTCTAATTTTAATAATTTGTTTTCTACTTCTTCCAACATGTTAATGATTTGTTGATTGGTAACATCATCTACATCGTATTCTGGATAATCGATTGCTACTTCGATATTTACCATGACATCTAAAATGTTTTGTTTGATTTCTGCTATCTGCTTAGATAAAACACCCTCTAATTGTTTAATTCCTGTTTTGGCTTCTCTTTCTGATTTCGCATTGATAACATCAATAACAGATTCTGCCTGCAATAAATCAATTCGTCCATTTAAGAATGCTCTTTTCGTGAATTCTCCTGGTTCTGCCAATTCTGCCCCATTTTTTAGACATATTTCTAAAATTTTTCTTACAATTACATTTCCTCCATGTGAATTAATTTCACACATGTTTTCTGTGGTATAACTTTTAGGTGCTTTAAAGTAGGAAACTAATACTTCATCGATTATTTCTTCATTTTCTACAATGTTTCCATATTTTATGGTATATCCTTTGATATTTTCTATGTTCTGTTTTACTTTTGGTCTAAATATTTTTTCTAATATAGAAAAGGTGTCTTTTCCACTCATTCGAATAATCCCTATTCCTCCAATTCCGAGGAGCCGTAGAGATTGATGCAATTGTACTCATCTTATTTTCCTCCTTTTATAAACTTAAACTATTAGCATTTACAGTACTATTTTTATATATACAATTTATTATATTTTTTATAAAGTGCTATTCGGGGGGACCGACAAGATTACAAACTGTTACTTTAGTTACAGTTTGTTCGCAGTTGGGAAGCACTTTAGAAAAAATACTAATAAATTGTAGTTTTACTGCATAAAAAATATAATAAACTTAATAATAAACTAATTAAATAGAAAAGGAGTCAAAGGTAGTTTACAAATAACTTGTAAAATCCGACCTTTGACCTCCGATTTTATACTCCTATTTCTTCAATGATACTACAATTCTTCTATGTGGCTCTTCTCCCACGCTTGTTGTATCTATTCTAGTATTTTTTTGCAATTTACTATGGATAATTTTTCTTTCATAGGCTTGCATTGGTTCTAATTTAACAGGTTTTTTGGTTCTCATTACTGTTTTTGCTACTTTTTCTGCTAAATCTTCCAATGTTTTTTCTCTTTTTGCTTTATATCCTTCAATATCTAAAATAACTCTAACACGGTTAGCAATTCCTTTTCCAGCAATAGCTGAGAAAATATTTTGCATAGCATATAAAGTTTCTCCTCTATATCCAATTAAATATCCTAGATTTTTATTTTGAATATCTACGTTGATATAGCTTGTGTTTGTTTTTATTTCATAAGTAGTACCTTCTGGTAACTGTGTCATAAAGTCTTTTAAGAATTGTTCTATATTTTCTTTCGCTTTTTCTTGTTCTTCTATGCTTAATTCTATTTCTTTTTTTGGTTTAATGGATTCGTTGTTTTGCGTTTCTTTTTTGCTTTCTTTTTCTTTTAATGTCATTTCTACTTTAACAACTCTAGGTGTTAAAATACTGAAAAAACTTCTTTTATCTTCATTTTCTAAAACTTTAATTTCAACACAATCTTTAGAAACGTTTAATTTTTTTAAACCGTTTTCAATTGCTTCATTTGTTGTTTTTCCCTCAGAAATTATAGTCTTTTCCATCGATTACTCCTCCTCATCTTCTTGCTTAATTACTTTATCTAATATTAATCTTTCTAAAATCATAAGTATATTATTAATTAACCAATATAACGCTAATCCTAATGGAGCTACAAACGCAATGGAAATGGACATAATTGGCATCATCCAAGACATCATTTTATTGGTTTGCATAACAGCATCCATCTCATTTTCCTCTTTTACTTCTTTACCTGTTTCTCCATCAATTACCGTTTCTTTCTTTTCACTTTGTTTTTGTTGCATTGCAGTTGTCATTCGAATTGAGATGAAAGAAGATAAAATATATAAAATTGGTATAATATAAACGGTATAATCTGTTATATTTTGTTGTGGTATTTTACTTAAGTCTAACCCTAAGAAATTCATTTGAAGATTTAGTTTTTGTACTTTTTCATCTTCTGGATTTTTCTCTTTTAACCAGTTGTATTCTCGAATTAAATCGATTTCTGGATAAACTTTACTTACTTCTCTTCCCTCTTCTTGTAGTTGTGTTATATAACGATTGATGTCATCTGTTGGTACTTTTTCCATATAAGTAATTGGGCTTCTTACTAAGTAAAAAATGGAAAGTAATAATAACATTTGTATAATAGCTGTTAAACATCCACTAAATGGACTCATTTTTTCAGTTTTATATAAATTCATGATTTCTTGGTTCATTTTTTCTGGATCGTTTTTATATTTAAATTGGATTACTTTCATTTTTTCTTGCATTTTAGCACTCTTTTTCATGGTTCTTTGTTGCTTAATTGATAATGGTAACAACAATAATTTTATAATAAGAGTGAATAAAATTATAGCGAATCCATAGTTATTTACAATGCCATATAAAAATGACAGTAAGTAACCAAAAAGACTTGCAAAAAATTCAAACATGACGGCTCCTCCTAAGCTTATTTTAATGGGTCATATCCACCTTTTGAAAAAGGATTGCATCTTAAAATTCTATAAATTCCTTTTAAGGTACCTTTTCCTGCTCCATATTTTTGAATGGCTTGTTTGGTGTATTCTGAGCATGTTGGATAATATTTGCAATGAATATTTTTACTTTCTAAGGCTTTTGATATGTACTTTTGATATCCGTTAATTAGCCATATCAGTAATTTTTTCATATTACTCCTCTATTTTTAAATTGGCTTTATCAAAAATAAAATTCATATCTTTTTTTATGTTTTCGAAAGTTGCTTCTTTTATGTCTACTTTTTTCTTCCATAAAAATACGATTTGATATCCTGCTTTTATTGAACTTTCATAAAGTGTATAATTTTCTCTTACAAGTCTTTTTATATGATTTCTTTTTACTGCTTTTGCTATTTTCACGCCGATTGCAATCCCTAAAAAGTTTATACTTTCTTTCTTGTTTTTCTTGATAAAAGCTTCTATTCTCTTCCCTGAATAATATTTCCCTTTTGATAAAACATTTTTAAATTCATAGTTTTTTTTCATCATTTTTGTTTTTTTCATGTTTCGTTTTTCCTCTCTTTCAAGGCAAATACAATGAAAAAATCTAATTTTTGCTAAAATTATGTCGAAAAGGCACGCATTTTTGCGGCCTTTTTGTCGTTTGCATAATTTAAGCTGTTAATTTTTTTCTACCTTTTGCTCTTCTTGCTTTTAATATGTTTCTTCCAGCTCTTGTTTTCATTCTTTTCATAAATCCGTGTTCTTTCTTTTCTTGTCTGTTTTTTGGTTGGAATGTTCTTTTCATTTTCCCTACACCTCCTACTGATTTTTATTTATCTAATCCCAATTTCTTGGAAATTATTTTTGACAAATTAACAAGTATATCGATTATACCGCAAAGGGATATAAAAAGTCAAGTAATTTTGAAATTTTTTTCGAAAAAACTTAAGGATATAAGGGATTTCACTATTTTTTAGCTGGTTCCCTTTTTACATGTGTTATGTTACTTTTTATTGCTTTTTTCGTCATATTTTTGAAATATAATATTAGTTTTCCACAGTTTTTTTTCTATTTATCCACAGAAAAAAAATTTTTTCCACAATTTTATTGACTTCCTGTGTATAAATCTGTTATGATTGGGGAGTAAAAAATTTCAAGAGATTTTTACTGAAAATACTGGAATTTATGTTCGTATAAATCACCTTTATTTTTACAAAAATATTACAGAATTATCAACACCTGTGGATAACTTTGTGGATAACTCATTTAGAAAGGATGATTTGAAATGGCATTTGAAAAAGATGAACTAATGAAAAAAATAAAAGATGAATTAAGACCAGAATTAACAAAAATCTCTTTTGATACCTGGATTAATCCATTAGATATTCGAAGTATCGATGGAAATCATATCGTTTTTACAACGGTTTCAGAATTTCAAAGAGATTTTGTTGAAAACAAATATAAGCCATTATTATTAAATACTTTAAAATTTATTACCAATCGCGATTGGACTTATACGGTTGTTGATTTAGAAAGAGAAGCAAAAGAGGGAATAGAAGGAGAAGTTGTTTCTGGAAATAGTGCTGAAAACAGATCACCTGAAGTTGAATCCAATCGAACTACCTTAAATCCAAAATATACTTTCGAAACATTTGTAGTAGGAGATAATAATAAATTTGCTCATGCAGCAGCATTAGCAGTTGGAAACGAACCAGCCAATTCTTACAATCCTTTATTTTTATATGGGGGAGTAGGCTTAGGAAAAACTCACTTAATGCATGCAATTGGAAATAGGATTTTAGAAAACAATAGAAATTGCAATGTTTTATACGTAACTTCTGAAAAATTCACCAATCAATTAATAAACGCCATCAAAGATAACAAAAATGAAATTTTTAGAAATAAATACAGAAACATTGATGTTTTATTGATTGATGATATTCAATTTATTGCTGGAAAAGAAAGAATTCAAGAGGAATTTTTCCACACTTTCAATTCTCTTTATGAGGAAAGAAAGCAAATTATTATCTCAAGTGATAAGCCACCTAGAGATATCCCATTTTTGGAAGATAGGCTAAAATCAAGATTTGAATGGGGACTTTTAGCAGATATTTCTTGTCCAGATTATGAAACACGTTTTGCAATTTTAAGAAAAAAAGCACAAGATGAAAGTGTCGTTATTGATGACTATATCCTTTCTAATATTGCTAATAAAATTGATTCCAATATTCGAGAATTAGAAGGTGTGTTCAACAAAGTCGTTGCTAGAGCTTCTTTAACACATAGTCCTATTACAATCGAATTAGCAGAAAAAATTATTAATGAATTCAAATATGAAAGTGAAAAAGTCATATCTTGTGATTTCATTAAAGAGACTGTTGCTAAATATTTCAGTATCAATAAAGATGATTTATCTGGAAATAAACGCTCTAATGATATTGCTTTTCCAAGGCAAATTGCCATGTACTTATGTCGTGAAATTGCTAACATGTCTTATCCACAGATAGGAGTAGACTTTGGAGGAAGAGACCATTCAACAGTTATGCATGGTTGTAAAAAAATAGAAAAAGAAATTAAAGAAAAAACAAATACAAAACTAATTGTGGATAGTGTGAAAAACATTATCATCGATGGCAAACAATAATAGGCAAAATGGATTCCAGATTTTTTTGAAATTTGTGTTTGAAAAATGATTGTTTGTGCAAACAGCATTCAATCTGTTCTTACGGAACCGGGCTATTAGATATCCACACCCATCTGTTAATAACCTGTTGATAAACTGTGTATATCTCAAATTTCCACAAACGCATCTGGAAAGTGTGGATAACTTCTTAAGTTTTCCACTGAGTTATCAACAGCAATTTTACTAGGGATTGTAGATATCCACATAGTTTTCCACAGTTTCCACAGTGCCTAATACTATTACTACTAATAATATTTATATTATATTATAAAATATAAGGAGGAAACAAAATGAAAATAGTTTGTTACAAGGATAAAATCCTAAAAGCTATTAATTCCGTAGTAAAAGGTGTAGCATCTAAAACTACTATGCCAATACTAGAAGGAATCTTAATTCAAACA
This sequence comes from uncultured Clostridium sp., assembly GCA_947426525.1. GTDB lineage: Bacteria > Bacillota > Clostridia > TANB77 > CAG-508 > CAG-269. The sequence goes on from CANEEJ010000018.1 coordinate 16,876, forward strand.
AATGATAATGAAATAAAATTAACCACCTATGATTTAGAAATAGGTATCGAATATGTAATGGAATGTGAAGTAAAAGAACAAGGAAGTACAGTAGTAAATGCTATTATGTTTAGCGAAATTATTAGAAAACTACCAGATACAGAAATTCATATTTCAATTAATGACAAAAATTTATTAGAAATTGAATGTGAGGGGTCTTTATATAAATTAGCAACTATGAATCCAGAAGAATTTCCAGAACTTCCAAAAATCGAAGTTGAAAATTCAATTGAAATAGATCAAACAGTATTAAAAAATATGATTCGTAAAACAATTTTTGCAGTTAGCTCAGAAGAAAGTAGACCAATTTTTACAGGATGTTTATTTGAAATCGAAAATAATAAATTAACTTTGGTTTCAGTAGATGGATTTAGATTAGCATTAAGAAGTATTTACTTAAACAAACAAAGTAATAATTTTAAAGCTGTTATTCCTGGAAAAACATTAACAGAAGTTAACAAAATTATAGCAGATTCTTTTGAACCAGTAAAAATAGGGGTAGCTAAAAATCAAGCTTTATTTGAAATGGACAATTGTAAAGTTGTTACTAGAATTTTAGATGGAGAATTTTTAAATTATAAAAATGTAATTCCAAGTAATTGGGAAACTAGAATAAAAGTAAATAAAAATAATATACAAAATAGTTTTGAAAGAATTAGTTTAATATCAGCTTCTAGTGTTGAAAAAGAAAAAAAATATCCTGTAAAAGTACAAGTTGATATTGGAAAAGTAATTATTTCTTGTACAAACCAAACGGGAGATGCAAAAGAAGAATTATATGTTTCTACCGAAGGGAAAAATTTAGAAGCAGGGTTTAATCCAAAGTATTTCTTAGACAGTTTAAAAGCAATTGAGGATGAAGAAGTTTATCTTGAATTTGGAACTAGCATCTCTCCATGTTTAATTAAATCAATTGAAAACAATGATTATACTTACATGATTTTACCAATTCGATTAAAAGAAGATTAAAAAAAGGTAGAAGAAATTCTACCTTTAAACTTTATATAAAACTCATAAGTTTTCCACAGATTATCAAAATACTGTGGAAAATAAAATGAAAAATAAAGAAAAAAACAGTTAAAAATAGTAAAAAAAAGATTTTTAAAGAAAATATGAAGTAAATAGAAAAATATCAACTGAAATAAATCTAGAAAAATCATAAAAAAGATATTTGACATATTTTGAAAATAAAAAGCAAGAGGGTAGAGAAACTAAAATAAAAGTAAAAAAATAAAAAAAATAAATATGAAAAAAATAGAAAAAAATAGAATAAATTAGAAAAAAAAAGAAAATGAGAATAAATTTATTATTTTATAAAAGAAAAAATAAAAGTAAAAAAGAAATGACGCACGAAAATGAAAAATAAGACGTTTTTATTTTTTCAGAATATAATTTGTTATTTAAAAAATATAAAAAAAATAGAATAAATTAGAATAAATTAGAAAAAAATAGTAAAAAAAAGAAAAAATAATACACAAATGGAGAATAAAATGTGGATAAATAAAATAAAAATAAATAATTTTAGGAATTATAAACAACAAGAAATACAATTAGAAGAAAATATTAATTTATTTTATGGTGAAAATGCACAAGGAAAAACCAATATAATAGAAGCTATTTTTTTAAGTAGCATGGGGAAGTCATTTCGAGCTAAAAAAGATAAAGAAATGATAAATCTAAATTCGGAAAGTGCAGAAATTGAAATTCAATATCAAAAATCAGACCGTGATGGAAAAATAAAAATAGAATTAGGAAAGAAAAAAACGATTTATCAAAATGGAATTAAAATAAAAAAATTAAGTGAATTATTAGGAAATATTAATATTGTTATTTTTACACCAGATGATATTCATATTTTAAAAGGTGGACCACAAAATAGAAGAAGATTTTTAGATATTATGATTAGTCAATTAAAACCAAATTATATGTATCATTTAAATTTATATTTAAAAACATTAGAACAAAGAAATAATTATTTAAGGCAAATAAGAGAAGAAAAAAAAGACGAAAATTTATTAGAAATATGGGATGAAAAATTGACAGAACATGCTAATATTATTTATCAATATCGAGAAGAATATATAAAAAAAATAAAAGAAAAAATAAAAAAAATACATAGTGAAATTACAAATAATAAAGAAGATATCGAAATTGAATATCTGTCAGAATGTAGAACGAAAGACGAATATTTAAAATTATTAAAAGAAAGAAGAAAGTTAGATATTATAAAAGGATTTACAACCAAAGGTATACACCGAGATGATTTTGTGATATATATAAATAAGAAACAAATTGATATTTATGGCTCACAAGGCCAGCATAGAACAGCAATTCTTTCTTTGAAATTAGCAGAATTAAATATTGTAAAAGAGGAAATTGGAGAAAATCCTATTTTATTATTAGATGATTTTATGTCTGAATTAGATGAAAAAAGAATTAAAAGTTTTTTAAATAAAATAGAAGAAATACAAGTTATCATAACTTGTACTGAAAAAATAGAGGTTGAAAATAAAAGATTTTTAATATATAATGTGAAAGAAGGAAATTTAGAAAAACAATAAAAGGAAAGAAGGAAAATAGAAATGGAAAAGTATGAACATAAATACGGTGCGGAACAAATTCAAGTATTAGAAGGACTAGAAGCCGTAAGAAAAAGACCTGGTATGTATATAGGAAGTACATCTGTTAGAGGGTTACATCATTTAGTTTATGAAATTGTAGACAATGGTGTAGATGAAGCTTTAGCTGGGTATTGTAAAGAAATTAATGTTATTATTGAACCAGGAAATATCATTAGTGTAGAAGATAATGGAAGAGGAATTCCAGTAGAAATACACCCAAAAACAGGAATATCAACAGCAGAAACAGTTTATACGGTATTGCATGCTGGTGGAAAATTTGGAGGAGACAGTGGATATAAAGTATCTGGTGGACTTCATGGTGTTGGTGCATCTGTTGTTAATGCATTATCTAATTGGACAGAAGTAACAATTAAAAGAGACGGAAATCTTTATCAAATGAAATTTGAAAAAGGAAAGACGGTTCAAAAATTAGAAAAAATAGGAACTGCAAAAGGAACAGGAACAAAAGTTAGATTTTTAGCAGATGATACTATTTTCGAAACAACAGATTATGAATATGATGTATTAGAGAAAAGATTTAGAGAGATTGCTTTCTTAACAAAAGGTTTAAAAATAACAATTGAAGACCAAAGAGAGGAAACACCTAAAAAAGCAGAGTTTTGTTTTGAAGGAGGATTAATTTCTTTTGTTGAATTCTTAAATAAAAACAAAGAAAAATTACATAAATCACCAATTTATATTGAAAAAAATGGAGATGTACCAGTAGAAATTGCTATTCAATATACATCTAGTTATTCAGAAAATATTTATACATTTGTTAACAACATAAATACCATAGAAGGTGGAACACACTTAGAAGGATTTAAAAGATCATTAACTAAAGTATTTAATGATTACGCAAGAAGTCACAATATTTTAAAAGAAAAAGACTCTAATCTACAAGGTGAAGATATCAGAGAAGGAATTACAGCAGTAGTATCAGTAAAAGTAAAAGAACCACAGTTTGAAGGACAAACTAAAACAAAATTAGGAAATAGTGAAGTAACTGGTGTTGTACAAAGCATGGTAAATGAAGCATTATCAGCATTCTTAGAAGAAAATCCATCCGTTGCAAAAGCCGTATTAGAAAAATGTATTAGTGCATCAAGAGCAAGGGAAGCAGCAAGAAAAGCAAGAGAATTAGCAAGAAAGAAAAGTTCATTAGAAACATCAACTTTACCAGGAAAACTAGCAGATTGTAGTAGTAAAAATCCAGATGAATGTGAAGTATATATCGTAGAGGGAGACTCTGCTGGAGGAAGTGCAAAACAAGGAAGAGACAGAAAATTCCAAGCAATCTTACCACTATGGGGAAAAATGTTAAACGTAGAAAAAGCAAGAGCAGACAAAATCTATGGAAATGACAAACTAAATCCGGTTATCTTAGCAGTTGGAGCAGGAATTGGAAGCGACTTTGACGTAACCAAAATAAGATATGGAAAAGTAATCATCATGGCTGATGCCGATGTTGACGGAGCACACATTAGAACCTTATTATTAACTTTCTTCTTTAGATACATGAGACCATTAATCGAAAATGGAAACGTATACTTGGCACAACCACCATTATACAAGCTATCTAAAAAAGGAATGGAAGACAGATATTGCTATACAGACGAAGACTTAGAAATCGCTTACAAAGAACTAGAAGAAAAAGGAATAGGAAGAGAACAACTAGGATTACAAAGATACAAAGGTCTTGGAGAAATGAACCCAGAACAATTATGGGAAACAACCATGAACCCAGAAACCAGAACTTTAATAAAAGTAACCATGGATGATGCCATCAAAGCAGACGAAATCTTCAGCCTACTAATGGGAGACGAAGTAGAACCAAGAAGAAACTTCATTCAAGCCAATGCAAAATACGTAAAAAATTTAGATATTTAATGTCGTATTGGGGACGGTTCTTATCCGACATTTGTGTCGGTTTTGGGACATATCTTTTAATAAAAAATAATTTAATGGCAGACAAGTTTATAACTTGCCTGCCATTAATCAATAAAGCTAATAATAATCTTAGCTAAAACCAATGTATCTAATATTTCAACCTAATATATATTACTATATAAATAAGCCTTATACCACATACATTAATCAGTCGCTCGACCATTAGTACACCACAAATAACTATATTCATCCGAAAAGGACTACTAATAACCACTTCATAAAAAACATACACTAGATATAAAAATAATCTTAGCTCGAATTTATTACCTACCATTTGACCATATCAAAAAATAAAAGATAGAAACGATACAGCCTACAAACAAATAATAAATTCTTATCGCCGACATATTATCATATAGAAAATACACAATAATATCTCTTTGTCCGAATACAAATAAACTAATAAAAATCTATTTATACTCTTGGCTCAACTATTATTAACCTTATAAAATTAGTATAAACAAAAAGAAAAAAATTATACAAAAAAATAAAAAATAAATAATAAAACACAAAAAATGTCGAAAAAGGAAGATGAGTTTTTCTTGACAAACTAAAAAAAATAAGTTAAAATCATTCAAAAATAGGAGGTGAAAAAAATAAAAGAAATATCCAGTACACAAAATTGGATTCCCATAGAAAAAATATTAAATAATGGAATGATAAAAACAAAAAATAAATATTTAAAAATATTAAAAATCACTCCAATTAATTATAATTTAAAGTCAGATTTAGAAAAACAAGCTATTTTAAATTCGTATAAAATTTTTTTAAAAACCTGTAATTTTGATATTCAAATATTAATTCAAAGTAGTAAAGAAAATTTAGAAAAAAATATTTTAAAAATCAAAAATAATATTCAAAAAAAAGAAAATAAATATTTAGAAAAAATAGCCCATGATTATATTGAATATATTAATAATATTAATTTTACAAAAAAATCATCTTCTAAAAATTTTTATCTAATTATTTCCAAAGAAATTTCAAAAGAAGAATATAATGAATCATTTGAAATTATTAAAAATGATTTAAAAGAAAAATATTTTAAAATAAAAGAATGTTTATCAAGATGTGGGAATTCTGTATTTGAAATAAATCAAAAAGAAGAAGCCATAAAAATCATAAATTCTTTTTTTAATACGAGAAAAGAATTAAATTCAAAAAATAAGGAGGAAAAAAATTATTAAAAAAAATAATATAAAAAAATTAGAATTTATTTCTGGAACTATTTCAGATAAAGATAAAATAGCACCAGCTTATATTAATTTAGAAAATCCTAAATATATTGAAATTGATAATTTATATTATGGTGGATTAATGGTTGTAAATTATTATAGAGAACAAACTGACATATTATTAAAAAGTTTAATTGAAACCAACATTAACATGAATATATCAATATTTTATGAAAAAAAGGATAGCTACAAAACAATAAAAGACCTAACTTATCATATAGGAAATGTAGGAGTAGAATTAAAAGAAAGTAATCCCAATAGACAAGATATTGACATTGCTGCTTTTGCTTATAATGATGCTAAATATATTAGAAAAGAAATTCAGGTAAATAATGAAGATATATATTTTTTATATATTTACATCAATGTATATGCAGAAGATAAAAAAGAATTAGAATACTATTTAAATAAAATAGAAGGAATAACACAAAGTAAGGGAATGCAGACTAGAAGAACTAACTTTAGGCAAGAAGAAAATTTTATAGCCTGTTTACCAATTATGGAAAACCCAGTATTATTAAAAGATGCTACTAAAAGAAACATTTTAACATCTGGACTAATTGCAACCTATCCATTTATATCTTCTAGCATTTTTGACGAAGAAGGAATTTTTATAGGAACCAATATTTATAATAATTCACTTGTATTTATCGACAGATATAATACCAACAAATACAAAAATGCTAATATTTCTATATTTGGGACAAGTGGTGCGGGAAAATCATTTTATACCAAACTACTAATTTTAAGATATAAATTACAAGGAATTAAACAATATATTATAGATCCAGAAAGAGAATATGAAAGTTTGTGCAAAGAATTGCATGGAACCCATATAAAAATTGGCCCAAACTTTAATAATTTTATCAATGTATTAGACATTCGAAAAGAAAGTTTAGAAGAAGGGGAAAGTGGATATTTAGCAACTAAAATAGGAAAATTAATTGGATTTTTTAATTTGATTTTTGGTGAAATGAATGAAGAAGAAAAAGCACTTTTAGAAGAAAAATTAATAGAAACTTATAAAATAAAACATATAACATTTAATGATGATAGTTTGTATAGAAAAAATGAAGAGAAAATATTAGGAAAAGAATTTAAAAAAGCAAAAGATATGCCGCTATTAGAAGATTTATATCACGTATTAGGAAAAGACGAAAGAACAAAAAAATTTAAAATAAAATTAATTCCTTTTGTAAAAGGTTCTATGAAATTTTTTAATCATTATACCAATATAGAACTAGAAAATGATTTAATCGTAGCAGATGTTTATGATTTAGGAGAAGAAAATTTAAAATATGGAATGTACATTTTTATTGAAAATTTTTGGAATTGTGTAAAAGAAAATCGAAATGAAAAAAAAGCAATTTACTTAGACGAAATTTGGAGATTAATTGGTGTAACTTCTAACAAAGAAGTAGCAAGTTTTATTTATAAAATATTTAAAACGATTCGAAAATATGGAGGAAGTAGTGTAGCTATTACCCAAGACATTTCTGACATTTTTAGCTTAGAAGATGGAATTTATGGAAAAAGTATTTTAAATAACTCCAGTATTAAAACATTTTTTGCATTAGAAGAAGAAAATATAAAGATATTATCACAGTTTGCTAATTTATCTGAAAAAGAGAAAGTAGAAATAAAATCTTTAAAAAGAGGGGAGTGTCTAATGTTTGTAGGAGAAAATCATATTTTAACAAAAATTGAATGTTCGAAAATAGAAAAAGAGATTTTAGAAGGTGATAAAAATGAAAAAAATAATAACAGCGATTAATAGTCCAAAATTAAATGAAGAATTAAAAAAACAAAAAAATTTTGAAATAATAGGAAAAGATATTCAATATAGAGAAGCCATTTTAGAAATATTAGAAAAAAATGATTTTATTGATTTAATTATTATAAGTGAAAAAATACCAGGTGAAATTAATTTAGAAAAATTAATTGAAAAAATAAAAATAATAAATAATGAAATAAAAATAATATTTATTTTAGAAAAAGAAAATGAAAAATTAGAAAAAATATTAATTAAAAATAAAATATTTGATATTTATTATAATAATAAAATTAATTTAAATGAATTAATAAAAATAATAAATAAAAAAGAAATTAATATGGAAGAAGAAATTATTAAATTAAAAAAAATAATT
>CANEEJ010000019.1 GCA_947426525.1 uncultured Clostridium sp.
TTGGTTGCCCCATCTCTAACATAACATAGTTTGTAATATCTACTATATTATTAATGCTTCTAATACCACAAGCTTTTAATCTTCTTACCATCCAATCTGGTGATGAACCAATTTTTACATTTTTAACTATTCTTGCTACATATCTGTAACATAAATCAGCTGCCTCAATATCAACCTTTAACCCTTCTAATTCTTTTTGGGTCTCTATTTGCATTTCATCAATATTTTTTCTTGGATTTTTAAAAGGCTTATTTAAAGAAGCTGCTGTTTCTCTTCCTAATCCTTCAATTGAAAAGCAATCTGGTCGATTAGAAGTAATCTCGAAATCAATAATATCTTCTTTTAATTGCAAAACTTCTACAATGTCTTTTCCCAAATCTTTTTCTAATTCTGGATTTAATATCATAATTCCATGTTCAATTTGTCCTGGATAGTCAGCAAGTGTGAGATTTAACTCTCCCACTGAACACATCATTCCACAAGAATCTATTCCTCTTAACTTTCCTTTTTTTATTTTCACTCCACCTGGTAGTTCTGAACCATCTTTCGCAATTGGCACAATATCTCCTACCTTAATATTATTGGCACCTGTTACTATTTGAATTACTTCATTTCCTACATCTACTTTCGTAACTACCAATTTATCGGCATCTGGATGTTTTTCAATTTCTAAAATTTTTCCAACTACTACATTTTTAATATCATTTCCTAATTGGTCTATTGTCTCTACTTTAGACCCTGTCATTGTTAAAATATCACCTAATTCAACAGCATTGATATCAATATCGCTGTATTCTTTTAACCATTCTATACTTGCTTTCATAAACTTTTTCTCCTTCTTTATCCGGGATTTAGGGACGCCCCTTAAAATCCCTTTTTTAGGGATTTCGGGGACACTCCTTCCTTTCTAAATTATCTTGTATATTCTACATTTGTTTCTGCTTGCCAATTATTGTATTGTTGTGGCACTACCATATTGTTTCTATAACTTCCATTTCCATTCATTCTGTTATGAAATTGTTGTTTTTCTCTTATTTGTCTTTCTAATATTTTACTCTCATTTACACCTATAATTCTATACCCTCCAGAAACTTCCTCTGTTGTATAGTTTTCATATCCTGGCTGGCTCAATATTTGTAAAGCATCTGTCATGCTATAAATTTTACCTTGTTTAATTGTTTTTCCTTTTCTAAATAATCCCATTTCTACACTCCTTGATTAACTAAATTTTTAATTAACTTTTATTACTTTTTCATTTTTAATTGTGATGTTTTTTGACCCCAGTCCAAAAACATCATGATTTTTTCCTCCGTCCCCAAAATCATGGTTAGAATTGTTTTAAAAATCTGACATCGTTTTCAAATAATAGTCTCATGTCTTCAATTCCATATTTTGCCATGGCAATTCTTTCTACACCAAATCCAAAGGCAAATCCTGAATATTCTTCTGGGTCAATTCCACAATTTTTTAATACGTTTGGATGTACCATTCCACATCCTAATAGTTCTATCCAGCCTTCTCCTTTACACACTCTACAGCCTTTTCCGCCACATACAAAGCAAGATACATCTGCTTCTGCACTTGGTTCGGTAAATGGAAAATGATGTGGTCTAAATCTAATTTTTGTATTTTCTCCTAAACATTTTTTAGCAAACATTTCTAAGGTTCCTTTTAGGTCTGTCATAGATATGTTTTTGTCTACTACCAATCCTTCTATTTGATGGAATACTGGTGAATGTGTTGCATCTACACTATCAGAACGGTATACAGCTCCTGGACATATAATTTTGATTGGTGGTTTTTGATTTTCCATTACTCTTGCTTGCACAGGGGATGTTTGACTTCTTAATACAATGTCTTCTGTTATATAGAATGTATCTTGTACATCTCTTGCTGGATGGTCTGGCGGTGTGTTTAATTTATCAAAGTTATAAATTGCTTTTTCTACTTCTGGTCCATCTGCTATTTGGTATCCCATTCCTAAAAAGATTTCTTCTACTTCATTTATAATTTGTGTAATTGGATGTAATGAGCCTAAATTTACTTTTTTACTTGGTTCTGTTACATCAATATTTTCGGTTTCTAATTTTTTTTCTAGTTCTTTTCTTTTAAATTCTTTTTCTTTTTCTTGAATTAAAGTTTCTAGTTCATCTCTTACTTGGTTAACTAAGCTTCCTATTACTGGTCTTTCTTCTGGACTTAATTTTCCCATTCCTCTTAATACTACTGTCAATTCTCCTTTTTTTCCTAGATATTTTACTTTTATTTCATTTAATTCTTTTTCTTCTTTACATTCTTTGATTTCTTTTACAGAACTCTCTTTAATTTTTGCAATTTCTTCTTTCATTTGCTTTTCTTCCTTTCTTTTTAGTATGGTTTATAAGTCTTAGTGGCTTTATACTGTCCATAACGTTTTTGCTCTTGATACATTTGAGAACTATTTTGACTTCCACTACCTAATAACAAATTTTTCTTGAATTTTGTCCAAATTTTTATAATAATTCGATTAAAAAATGTGTTTTTATTTTCAAACTGAAAGGTAATAATGTACATACCAAATTCATTTAAGGCAATACTAACTTTTACTTTTTTATTAGGAAATTCCTTTTTGGTTTGTTCAATACTTTGTTGTACATCTTCACTATTATAAATTCTAGAATCTAAATAGTATTCTAAATTTTTATTTTTTTCCATTTCAACACATCCTTTTTTATAAAAACCTTTCCTAGAATATAAAAAAGTCACTTGTCCCTATGCTCTAGGACGAAATGACTATCTTTCGTGGTACCACCTAAATTTATCAGTTTTTTATTACTAACCTCATTTTCGTTTTAACGGTTCGACCGCTTTTTCTTACTCTGTACACATTTCGTTCTATTTCGGAAAAAGACCTAAAAAGTGAAATTTCAATATAAGTTATATGGGACAACTCTCAGCCTAGGTTATCTTCTCTTTTCATATATGATTTACTTCTATTTACTTTGCTTTTTAATTGGTTTTTATTACATCACTAATGCTTATTTTAACATATTTTCTAGTTTTTTACAAGTATTTTCTTGAAATTCGTATGAAAATTATTGTATATTTTTCTTTTTGTGTTATACTATTAGAGAAATCATTAAATAAAGGAGTGTTATTGATAATGAAAAATAAAATTTTTATGGGAATATTTTTAATTATTATTTTAATAGCAAATGTTTCTTTTGCTTCTTATAGTACAGTTACGATGAGTGTTGTAGAAGAACCTATTTGCACAATTGAATTAGGAGAAAATTCTAAATTTGAAAAGAAATTAATTGCTAAAGACTTAGCAAACAAAGAAGTAACGCTTCAATTACAAGTTACCAACCAAGAAAAAGCTGAATTATCCAATGCTGAAATTGTTTTTGTAATTGATAATTCCAATAGCATGACAGAGGCCGCAACTTCCACTGCTACAAGAAGCGAACTAATTAAAAGCTCTGCCAAAACCTTTATCACAAATTTATTGAAAAGCTCTCACGATTTAAAAATAGGTGCTGTTAGTTTCTCTACTTCTTCTAAGAAAAATGAAGAAGGATTTACCACTTTAGGTACCATCGAAGATGCTACCAAGCTTAGCGATTTAACCAATGATACTGCTGCTTTAACCCAAGCAATCGATGGAATTACTTATGCAGAAGAGCTAGTTGCCTCTTATACTAATTTAGAAGCCGGACTAACATTAGGAAATTCATTATTTTCCAGCGAAAAAAATAATAAATATCTAATTATTTTAACAGACGGTATTCCTAATGTAATTTTAGACCAAAATGCAGTAAAATACGACGATAAAACAATTAGTGCTACCAAACAAAGATATAGTGATTTAACTTCTGCTGGTGTAAAAACAATTACTTTGCTAAGTGGTATTCGTGAAGGAGATGACTCTGTTAATGACACTTATACGTACAATCAATATATTGAACAAATTTGGGGAACTCCATCTAATCCACTAAATGGTGAATTTTATTATGTAACAGATGACGCTATTGAAAAAACAATTACGGAAGACATTTACAGTTCTTTTATACCAAAACAAAAAACACTAAAAAATATTACTGTTGTAGATTATTTCCCTGCTGAAATTATTCAAAACTTCGATTTTGCTTATGTTACAGAAGCAAACATAGGAACTATCTCTTCAAAAGTAGATACTACTAATAACTCTATTACCTGGACTATTCCTGAACTAGCAAGTGGAAAAACAGCAACAGTTCAATATAAATTAAAGTTAAAAGAAAACTTTGATAGCTCTATTGTAAATAAAATATTAAATACAAACCAAAAAGTAGATATCAAATATACTGATTTTGATGAGAAAGAACAAGATAAAACATCTAATATATCACCAAAAATCAAATTAACAGAACCACCTGCTGTATTACCAAAAGCAGGAACTATCACCTTAATTAGTTTTACTATTTTAGCTAGCGGATTGTTTATTTACTCAATAATAAAATTAATTAACATTCATCATAAAATGAATTAAAAAAATTGCCAAGAGGGACGGTCCTTTTTGGCAATTTTTTAATTTTCTTTATAAAAGTTTATTTATTTTTTCTTTGCAACTCCCAATATCGTACAGTCTGTAATTTTATAACAGACTGTAACTCATTGGTCCCCCCGAATTGTTGCTTCATAAAAAATAAATAAACTTTTAAATGAGAAATATCATAAAAATAGAAATTGCCAAAAAGGACCGTCCCTCTTGGCAATTTTCTATTAGATTTCTGTTTCAATTTTTAAAAGTCTATTGTATTTAGCTACTCTATCAATTCGACAAGGCGCTCCTGTTTTAATTTGTCCTGCATTTACTGCCACTGCTATATCAGCAATTGTAGTATCGTCAGTTTCTCCCGAACGATGGGAAATAACGGTTCTATACCCATTACTTTTTGCCATATAAATAGTATCCAATGTTTCTGTTAGAGTTCCTATTTGATTTGGTTTTATTAAAATACTGTTAGCAATATTTTTTTGAATTCCATTTCTTAACCTTTTGGGATTGGTAACAAACAAGTCGTCTCCTACTAACTGTACTTTATCACCTATCTTTTCAGTTAGCTCTTTCCAACTTTCCCAATCCTCTTCAGCTAATCCATCTTCTACTGATACAATTGGGTATTTTTCGCATAATTCTATAACATATTGTATCATTTCTTGTTTCGTTTTCATTTGCTTTGTTTTCCAGAAATAATATCCTTCTTTTCCTATTTTTTGTGCTTCGTCATACATCTCTGTACTAGCAATATCTAACGCTAATACAATATCTTTTCCTGGTTCATAGCCCGCTTTTTTAATGGCTTCTAAAATAAGTTCTAATGCTTGCTCTTCATTTTCTAAATCTGGTGCAAATCCTCCTTCATCTCCAACCCCTACTGCATATCCTTTTTCTTTTAAAACTTTTTTTAAGGTATGATATACTTCTACTCCTCTTTTTAATCTTTCTTGAAAGGTAATCTCTCCAATTGGCATTATCATAAACTCTTGAATACTAATATTATTTTCAGAGTGTTTTCCACCATTTAAAATATTCATCATGGGAACTGGTAATTCCTTTGCTTGTATTCCCCCTATATATTGATAAAGTCCCATATTTAAAGATTCTGCTGCTGCTTTTGCAACTGCTAACGACACACCTAGCAAAGCATTTGCTCCTAAATTTGACTTATTAGGCGTATCATCTAATTTAACTAGCTCTTGGTCTATTTTTCTTTGTTCATAAACATTCATCCCTATTATTTTTTTTGCTATTTTTTTATTAACATTCTCAACTGCTTTTTGTACTCCTTTTCCAAAATATCTACTCTTATCTCCATCTCGTAGTTCAACTGCCTCAAAACTTCCCGTAGATGCTCCTGATGGTACAGAAGCCACTCCTCGAAAACCACCGTTCTAATATTACCTCCACTTGGATTGTTGGATTTCCTCTCGAATCTAAAATCTCTAATGCTTTTACCTCTGCAATTTCTAAATAATCTTTCATTTTGCTCTCCTTTCTTCTTTTTTATTTTATCCATTTTTTTCTAGTTTATTCGAAGTAAACTAAATCGTCACCAAAAAAATTTCAAAACATAAGATACTCCTAGTCTTCGTAAGTTATTAAATAATTCTTAATTTTTTGTAGAAATTTGCATTCTTTATTTAATCTATGCTATAATTAATTTTGAAGTACCTAAGAAAATAAGAAGGGATATACATGAAACCATTTATCAAAGAAATTGCAGATGCGGATAAAGAATTCCAAACTATTATAAAAGAATTAATTGAAAATAAAACCGTTCAAGAAATGAAAAAATATAGACAACACTATGAAACCAGTTGTTTTGAACATTGTTACATGGCTGCTTATTATTGCTATTTAATCTGTAAAAAATATCATCTTGACTATCGTTCAGCTACTAGGGCTGCTATGTTACATGATTTATTTTTGTACGATTGGAGAGTAAGACAACCTGACCGAAAAGGATTACATGCTTTTACACATGGAAAACAAGCCTGTACAAACGCTTGTAAAGTATTTGATTTAAACGAAAAAGAAAAAGATATTATTATAAAACATATGTGGCCAGTCACTATCGAATTTCCTAAATCAATCGAAGGATTTGTTTTAACTTTTGTAGATAAATACTGTGCTATGTCAGAATCTTTTGAAGTATTTAAATCACGTTTATTTAGAAAACAAGCTTTTCGTTATGCTTATGTTTTCTTAAGTTTACTTATTATAAGAATTTGAGACAAAGGGGACACCCCTTTGTCTCAAAACCTTATTTATTTTCTTCTGCCCAACGTATCATTTTTATGTCTTTATATTTAGATACTACTGTTCTATATTTATCGTACTCTTCTTCCCATAATGTATCTGGAACATTATCAAAAGCTTTAAATATTTTTTCTGCTTCTGCTAAGTAAATTAATTGCTCTTGCGGTGACATGTTTTCGTATTGTCTGGCAAATTTATATAGCTTGTCTAACATTTGGTTAGCTTCAATAAAAGTCCAAAAGTCTTTTACTTTCATTCCAAATAACTTAATTTGCAATATAGCATAAGCCACTAAGGCAAATATTACAAATATCAATATATAAATCAAAGTAAATGCATTCATTCTTATTACTCCTCTTTTTGATTTTTCCTTTTGTATTACTTTTAAAATTATACCATGTTTAACATTTTTTTGCAACAACTTGTTTTATTTCTATTTTTTGTGTTATAATCATAAGAATGTAAAGATATAAAATGGAGATGTATAATATGGATAAAAAATTTATAATTACAAAAAGAGCAGGCATTTATGGAATTATAGGAAATATATTTTTATTGATTATAAAAGCTATTGTAGGCTTTATTAGTCACAGTCAAGCTATGATTGCTGACAGCTTTAATAGTGCTGGTGATATTTTTGCTTCTTTAATGACTTTCATTGGTAATCGAATTGCTAGCGAGCCAAATGATGAAGACCATAATTTAGGACATGGAAAAGCAGAATATATTTTCTCAATGTTTATTAGTATTTCCATGATTTTAGTAGCTAGTAAATTGCTTTATGATTCTTTTATTACTTTATTCACTGGAAGTGAACTACAATTCTCATGGTTTCTAGTGGCCGTTTGTATAGCCACTATTATAACTAAACTATGCCTTTTCCTTTATACCAAACATGCTCATAAACAATATCCTAGTATCTTATTAGAAGCTAACATGAAAGACCACAAAAATGACTGTATTGTAACCTCTTTTACTCTACTTTCTGTATTACTCACTCTAGCTAATATTTATTGGTTTGATAGCATCGTTGGTATTGGTATTTCTCTTTGGATTTGTTATACAGGTGTTACTATCTTTATTGAAAGTTACAATGTTTTAATGGATATTAGTGTAGATGATAAAACAAAAGATTTAATTTTAGATATTGTTCATAGCTATAAAGAAATAAAAAAAGTAGAAGACATCGTCTCTACTCCAGTTGGTGATAAACACTTAGTATTTTTAACTATTTATTTAGATGGTACTATGTCCACTTTCGAAAGCCATGAATTAGCTGATAATCTAGAAAAAACAGTTAGTGGTTTAGATAAAATTTATAAAACTATTGTACATGTTAATCCGATTTAAAATTTTGAGACAGTTAAGACCTGTCCCCACCGTCTCACTCTTGGATCTTCATATTCCTCATCCAATTCTTCAATTACATCTTCTGCCGTCTTTTCTCCTTGCCTCTTCTCTATAAATTTTTCTTTTATAAAACTAGCATCTGGCTTTCCATCTTTATAAAATCCCCAACGAGTGGCTAATTGACTATACGTTACTTTTTCGCCAGAAGATAGTTCTACATAGTCTTCTGTATCGTGGGTATGTGATTTTGTATTAACATCTCCATCTAAATCTTTGGCAGTTTTTGGTTCACATTCTGGCTGTTGTTTCTCATGTTTCTCCGCTTCTTGATAGCCTTCTTCTACTGAACGATAACCATCATTATGTTCTTGTGCTAATTTCAATGTCTCTACATCCGTCCCTTTTATTGTATTTTTAGAACTTGAAGTTTCTAATTGTCTATCTAAACTTTTATTTCCTTCAACGCCTTTTCCTCCAATTGTTTTCCTTGGAGAATGATACACTTCTACCTCACCATATTGCCCCTTTTCAATGCCAATAGTACCCTCTCCTAGTTTTAATCTAGTTAGCACATCTCCTTTTTTTACATTGCCTCTTTGTTTTACTTGATAATTCTTTTCAAGTGGATTATTTCCTTCTTGTGTATCATTTTCTAAGTCTAACACTTTTATTTTTCCTCGTTTTGTCACAATAACAGCTTCATACCTAGAACTATGACCTTGCTCCCTTTCTCCCTTTTCATTTCTTAATTTTTTTAGGTCATCTGATTCAACAATTCCCATTTTTAGTGGTTCATCGCCATGCTCTAATTTGGGAAGTTTTTTGTTTCTTTGCAATACTTGTTCTAAATTTTTCATATCAGTAACACGTGTATCCATATCTATTTCTTGTTTTATATTAATATCTCCTACTTGATTTTGCTGTTTCGGTTTTATGTTCTGTTTATTCGTCCTTCTAACTGACTTCTTATATTCTTTCTTTTTTTGCTGTTGCATTTCATCTAAAATATCTAATATTTTTATCTTTTCTAAAAATTGTTTGATTTGTTCTTTTTCTAGAGGTGATAGTCTCGTTTGTTCGTTATCTTTTATCTCACCCAAAGCTCTATTTTCAATTGTATCTTCTTTAAAAATAATCGTTTCTCCTGGTACCTTTGGTGTATAAACACCGACCAACTCTAAATAGTAATATCCTAAAGTGCATTTTTCTCTTCTTACTAGGATTTCTTTTTCTTCTCCTTTTACTTCAATTGTCCCTATAATTTGAGGTATTCCCTTTTGAAAAATACTTTTTTGTGCTTTATTTTTCGGTTGATAAAATCCAATAAATTCTAAACTATAATATTTAAAAAGAGGCTCTTCCTCTTTTACTAATAATTCCTTCTCTTTCCCTTCTATTAACACTTTCCCCAGAATTTGCATTTTTTCACCTCTTATTCCTTTTAAATGATTTCAGCCATCATATCATAATTGCTTATTTGGGTTACTTTAACTCTTACAAAATTTCCTATTACATTCTCATCTTGTATTTTCCCCACTTTAATGTATACAAGCCCATCCATATCTGGTACATCTTGCATAGTTCTTCCTATATAATATTTTCCATCAAATGATATTTCTTCTATTAATACTTCATATTCTTGGTGTAATTTTTTCGCTAAATTGGTTCGTGATATTTCTTGTTGTAATTTCATAACTTGATGATATCTTGCTTTTTTAGTATTTCCATGAATTTGCTCTGGTAATCTGGCTGCTGGTGTTCCTTCTTCTTTAGAATACATAAATGTTCCTAATTTATCAAACTTCGCTTCTTTTATAAAGTCTAATAATTCTTGAAAGTTTTCTTTGGTCTCCCCTGGAAATCCTACAATCAAACTAGTTCTTAATGTTACATCTGGAATTTTATTTCTTATCTTAGTTAGCAAATTTTGTATCTGTTTTTTATTGGTTCTTCGGTTCATTTTCTTTAAAATACAATCTGCTATGTGTTGGATTGGAATATCAAAATAATTAGCGATTTTAGGATTATTGGCTACTTCTTCAATTAATTCTTCTGTAATGCCTTCTGGATAAGAATATAAAAATCGTATCCATTGAATTCCTTCTATCTTGCTTATCTCATGTAATAACTCTGCTAATTTACTCTTACCATATAAATCAATTCCATATTTTGTAGTATCTTGTGCAATTATAATTAATTCTTTAATGCCTTTTTTAGCTAGTTGCTTTGCTTCTTCTATGATATCTTCCTTTGTTCGACTAACAAATGGTCCTCTAATATAGGGAATTGCACAATAGGTACATTTATTACTACATCCTTCTCCAATTTTTAAATAAGCATAATTATTTCCTGTTGTAATGGTTCGATTTAAAAATTCTTCTTGTGTTAGCATTGGCATTTCAGGAATTTCTGTTATCTTTTTGCTTGCTTTTGGTTTGCTTTTTACTACGATATCTCGTTTTATTAAGTCTTCTATTTTGTCCCACAATTTGTCATATTCCTCTATTTTAATAAATAAATCTACTTCTGGAATTTCTTTGATTAATTCTTCATAATATCTTTGTACTAAACATCCCATTACAATTAAATATCTACATTTTTGATTTTTATATTGTGCCATTTCTAAAATAGTATTAATCGCTTCTTCTTTGGCAGTATCAATAAAACCACAGGTATTAATTACGATAATTTCCGCTTTGGTTTCATCATTTACTATCTCAAATTTGTTTTTCTTAAAAAGTCCTATTGTTGCTTCTGTATCAATTAAATTTTTACTGCATCCTAAATGTACAAATCCTACTTTCACTTTTTTACTTCCTTTTTCTTGTTATATCAAATTCGAAAAATAATTGTTATTTGGCTAGGCAAACGAGTTTTTAATTTATGAGGCGTGCGTTGGCACGTTGATTAAATTAAAAACGAAGTTTAACAACGCCAAATGATGATTATTTTTCGAATTTTAGTCTTTGTGGCTACAAATATGTTTTCTAGTCAACTCCATCAAATCCAACTTTGTAAAACCTTCCACTTGTGTCTTACTTCTATCTTTTTTCAATTCTTCTTCCAAAACCTTTTGAATTTTTTGTTTATTCTCATTATTTTGCATATCGATATAATCAATAATAATAATGCCACCAATGTCTCTTAGACGTAGTTGCTTTGCAATTTCTACTGTAGCTTCCTGATTTACCTTAAAAATAGTTTGTTCTAATCCTTGTTTTCCTGTATATTTTCCTGTATTTACATCAATTGCTGTTAAAGCCTCTGTTTTATCAATGGTAATAAATCCCCCACATTTAAGCCAAATCTTTCGATTTTGTATCTTTTCAATTTGTTTTTCTATGTCATAACTATCTAAAATATTTTCTTGGTTCTTTCTCTCAATTTTCAAATTTTGATATTCTTTATTTTCTTTTTTGAATTCCTCTAATTCTTGTTCTAATTTTTCGTCATTTACTATTATTTTCTCTACTGTTTCATCTGCTAAATCCATTAGCATTTTCTCTAAAATAGTTTCACTTCTATATAATAATTGCGATTTTTTTAATTCAGGATTAATGCTAGTTTGGATGATGTCATTCCACTTTTTTTCCACTCTTTTTATATCTTCTATTATTTCTTTTTCCTTATTTTGTGCTGATGTTCTAATAACTGCCCCATTTCCTTCACTTAAATTCTCTTTTACCAATTGAATTAATCTTTTTTGCTCTTTTTTATCTTCAATTTTTTGTGAAACGGTTACAATGTCAGTGTTAGGAAGTAACGCAATATATTTTCCTGGCAAATTAATATGAGTTGACACTCTTGCTCCCTTTTTTTCATTGCTATCTTTTTTTACTTGTACCAATAGCTTTTGCTCTGGTTTTACTACATCTTGAATGTCAATAGTCTCTTGACGAGTTTCTTTTGTTTCGTCTATTTTAGGCAAAATATCTTTTAAATGAATAAAACTATTTTTGTCGGTTCCAATATCTACAAATGCAGATTGCATTCCATGAATTACATCTTTTACAATTCCTATATAAATGTTTCCTTCTCTTCTTCTATATTCTTTATCTTCTTCATAATATTCTATCAATTTTCCATTTTCAATTAAAGCGATTTGTTTTCCATTATTTTTGCTTTGTACTATAATTTCTGTCATTTTATTAGTTCCTTTCTATTCTTTGCTTACCTAAGAATTTTTAATTAAATTTGTTCATAGCTATATCAATACCATTTTTTATAATTTCAATAACTGCCTCTTTTGCTAAGTCTGTTCCTTTTTCTAGCTTTTCTTTTTCTTCTTCTGGAATGGCTCCAATAACATATTCAATTAAGTCTTCTTTTTCAATTGGTGCTCCTATTCCAATTCTTACACGCTTAAAATTTTGTGTATTTAGTTCGTGTACAACAGATTTCATTCCATTATGCGTTCCTGGTCCTCCTGATTTTCTAATTTTAATGATACCTGGTTGTATGTCTATATCATCATAAATAACTATAATTTGATCTGGTTCTATTTTGTAAAATTGGATGATTTCTTTTATACTTTCTCCACTTAAATTCATATAGGTTTGTGGTTTTAATAAAATTACTTTCTCACCATCTATCATACCTGTTCCATATAAACCTTTGAATTTACTTTTGGTAACTTCTATTTCAAATTGTTCTGCTAGTTTATTAATGGTGTGAAAACCCATGTTATGCCTGGTGTTACTATAGTCTTTTTCTGGATTTCCTAATCCAATTACAATATACATCTTTATTTTCCTACTTTCTTTTCATTTTTAACTATTATCTATTTTAACTTGTTTTTTGCTTTTTTTCAAGTTTTTCTTAGAATTTCCCATTTCAACAAAAAAAGCACTGTAATAGTGCTTTTTTAACCTCTATCAATTATTCTGCTGATTCCTCTGCTTCTGGAGCTTCATAAGCTTCTAAAATAGCTTTTTGAATTTTCTCTCTTGTTTCAGCATTGATTGGATGAGCTATATCTTTGAATTCTCCGTTTGGAGTTTTTCTGCTTGGCATAGCTATGAATAATCCATTTTGGCTTTCGATAACTTTGATATCGTGTACTGCGAATTCGTTATCGAATGTTACAGAAGCAACAGCTTTCATTCTGTTTTCTGAATTTACTTTTCTTAAACGTACATCTGTGATTTGCATTATTGAATGCACCTTCCTTCCTTAAGTTTTAAATATTTTGTACATATAGCTTGTATCTTATGTACAATTATATTATTCTTCATAAAAAAAGTTTTTCCTTCTTTTTTTTACAAAAAAATTAAATTTTATAATTGGTAACATTTTTTCTCATTTTTAATATGATATAGGAAGTTTTATTCCTTAAATTTTAACTAAACTATTGAATTTTTACTCATAACATTATATAATCAACCTATTGAAAAGGAGTGTTTATCCATGCCAAATATTGAAAACATAAAAAAATATAAAAATATACATATGATTGGAATTGGTGGCGTTAGCATGAGCGGTATTGCTGCTATTTTAAATAATTGGGGATTTACCGTTACTGGTTCTGATACTGCCAACTCTGAAAATGTTACTGCCTTAATCGAAAAAGGAATTAAAGTTACCATTGGTCATGACTTAAAAGATATCGCTACTGCTGATGTTGTTGTTTATTCTGCCGCAGTTAAACAAGATGACCCTGAAATGTTAGAAGCTAAAAAATTACACGTTCCAACTATCGAAAGAGCTGATTTTTTAGGTGAACTAACCAGATGTTATCAAGATACTATCTGTATTTCTGGTACACATGGAAAAACAACTACCACCTCTATGGTTTCTCTTTGTTTTATAGAAGCTCTAACTGATCCTAGTATCCAAGTAGGTGCTTATTTAAAACAATTAAATGGCAACTATTTAGTTGGTAATAGCGAACATTTTATTATTGAAGCTTGTGAATATGTAGAAAGTTTCTTAAAATTCAGTCCAAAAGCTGAAATTATTCTAAATATTGACAATGACCATTTAGATTATTTTAAAACATTTGAAAACATCAAAAAAGCCTTTGTAAAATACGTGAAGCTTTTACCTGATGATGGTATTTTGGTACTAAACGCTGACGATACCAATTGTTTAGATTTGGCGCAACATACCAATGCAACTACTATTACCTATGGTATTCAAAACAAAGAAGCTGATTTTTGTGCTGTTAATATTACGTTTGATAACGACGCTTTTCCTGAATTTGATGTTTATTATAAAAATGAATTTTTTGCTAGAATTAAGTTATCTGTTCCTGGTACTCATAATATTTTAAATGCCTTATCCTGTATTGCTTTATGTACAAAATATGGTATTGAAAAAGAAGCTATTAAGTCTGCTTTACTAAAGTTTACAGGAGCTCACAGAAGATTTGAATTTAAAGGTAAAATAAAAAATATGGTAAGTGTTTACGATGATTATGGTCATCATCCAACGGAAATATTAGCAACTGCTAAATCATTATCACATAAAAAATACAACCATTCTTGGGCTATTTTTCAACCTCATACTTATAGCAGAACAAAAAATTTGTTAGATGATTTTGCAAAAGCTTTAATCAATTTTGATTATGTAATCGTTTTAGATATTTATGCAGCAAGAGAAAAAAATACCTATGGTATTACTTCCAAAGACTTAGTTGATAAATTAGTTTCAATGGGCAAAGAGGCTAAATATATCCCTGACTTTGATGAATGTGTTACTTTTGTAAAAAATAATGTTCAAGAAAATGATATTGTTATGACCCTTGGTGCTGGTACAGTAACACAAATTGGACCAATGTTAGTAGATTAACACTTGCTATTGGCAATTATTTATTAAATCCCCCAGAAATCAATTTATTCTGGGGGATTGTTCTTAATTAAGCACATACTTTTTCTTGTTTCTGCCCATTTAATTCGATGATAATTTTAATCTCATTTTTTACTTCGTTGGTTGCTTCTTTTATTTTTCTACTCATAAGTCTAGATACTTCATGAATTTCGTCTGCAATTTCTTGTGTAGTTTTATCAAATCTGTCATTTACCTCATCTGCAAATCGATACATTTCATCTCTAAATTCGTACATCTCATCTTTGAATTCATGCATTTCATCTCTAAACTCTGCAAATTCTTTCTCGTTCTTGTCAAATCTTTCGTTCACCTTGTCAAATCTTTCATTGACATCTTCTCTGAAGTGATACATCTCGTCTCTAAAATCATACATCTCTTGCTTAAACTCTGTCAAATCTGTTCCAATTTTGTCTACTTTCACCAATATCTTATTTAGTATCTCTGTCTCCATCTTCACGTACCTCCTTTTTTATTTCTATCGTATACCGATTAGGTGAATTATATTACAAAGTAAATAAAATTGCAATAGTTTTTATTTAAAATTCATAAAATTTTATTAATAAGTAAATTTGTTTTAAAGATATGTCCTAATGCGACACTTCTTTAGCTTGTTTTAGCATGATGTCTCCAAACACGGCATATCCTTCTTGCGGATTGTTGACCAGTACATGTGTTACTGCTCCTATAAATTTGTTGTTTTGGATAATGGGTGAACCTGACATACCTTGTATGATGCCTCCTGTTTTTTCGATTAGTTTTGGGTCAGTTATTTTTATTTGCATGCTTTTGTTGTCATAGTTGTTTTCTTTGTATATTTTTTTGATTTCAATTTCGTATTCTTCTACTTTTTGGTTGTCTAAGCTGCATAAAATTTTTGCTTTTCCTGGTTGTATTTCTTCTCTTAGTGCTACTTCCATTTCTTTTGATGTATCAATGTTTAAACTTGCTAAATTTTCAACGGTTCCGTAGATTCCAAATTTGCTATTTTTGTTTATTTTTCCAATGTTTTTTTGGTTTTCAACAGTTCCTTGGATTTTTCCAGGATTTCCACTTTCTCCTTTGGTAATGTTTAATACTCTTGTGGTGATAAATTCTCCTGATGCTATATTAATTAGTTCTTCTGTGTCAATGTCGGTAATACCATGTCCTAAAGCACCAAAGGCTTTAGTTTCTGGTTCATAAAAAGTGACAGTTCCTACTCCTGCTGCACTGTCTCGTACCCATAGCCCTAATTTATATTCGTTGTTACTAGTTTTTACGGCTTCCATGCTACATTCCTTTACTTGTTCTTCTTGCATATATTTCACTTTAATTGCTTTTCCTTGTGCTTGATTTACATTTTCCATTAATTGTTCTGTTGAACTAATTGGTATGTCATTAATTTGCGTAATGGTGTCCCCTTCTTTAATCCCTGTGTTTTCATATGGTTTATGTTTTTTATTATCAATTCCTTCAATTTCTGACATACCAACTACTAATACTCCACTTGTATATAACTTTACACCAGCAATGCTTCCAACTGGAATTACTTTACTTTTAGGAAGCACATCTACATTTACATCTTTTAATGTAATATTGTCAAATAAATTTACTTGTAATTTCGCTTTTCCTACTTTTTGATTAACAGCATTGGCATTGGTATTTGAGACAGTTTCCATTGTTTCTCCATCTAGTTTTATTTGCATTCCTAATAAAGTTTTCAAAGTTATATCTTCTCCTTCAAAAATGACTAAGTTATTGGGAATATTTTCAATTGCTAGTGTATACATATAAATTAAAATCAAAAAAAATACTAATAATAGTTTTGTTACGTTTTTCTTCATAAAAACTCCTTTTCTTTCACTATTATTAGTATTGACTTTTTGTTTTTTTTTATTCAATTATTATGATTGCAAAAATTCTGCTTTTGCTTTTTCTGGATCAACATTTGTCTTATAAAGACCGTATCTTTCCCTTCCTAAAGCTGTAAAATATTTTTGTGCTAGTAGTCCTCCTTTTTCTGCCATATATTTGTAAAAATTGTCAGTTGCATTGACATTGTTTTGGTTTACAATACTGGTATAACATCCTGTAATAGCTTGGCTGTAGTATTGCTTTGGTACAAAATATTTTGTTCCTGTATCTTCCTCTACTTTTGATTTTCTTTCAAAATCAATATTCAAAACACCTTGAATAATGTTATTATTTCCAACTAAATCGTTATCATTAGCACGATGATATTGACCATCATTTGTTACCATATAAATGGAATCTTCATTTACTACTTCTTGATTTTTGTTATTTGTGATAATAGAATAACCATTATAAATTTTTCCACCAATATTAAGTCCTTGTAAAAAGCTAATAATGGAAACGTTATTCATTATTTTTTCCCATTCATCTTCTTTTAATTTTGGCATTTGGAAATTTGCATCTGCACCTGAAAATTTATTATAGTTTGCTATCGCAATGGATAGATTTTTTTCAATGGAATAACGAATTACTGCTAATCTATGTTGATTAAAATTAGAATTTGAATCTTCAATACTAGTTCCACTCATATCACCAAAATCAAATATTTTATCGTTTCCAAATTTTGGAGTACTAGTTGGATTCCCATTTTCATCTAACGCCATTAATAGATTTCCATTTTCGTCAACAGCCTTATTAGCTGTTAAGCCTTCTAATTTATAAATATTCTTAATTCTATTTTTGAAATCATTAGCTTCCTTATAATACCTTTTAGCAGCATCACTTTGGTCTTTAAAAGTAGGTTGTTTATATTTTGTTCCATTTAAAAGCGAAAACCATGTACCATCTGTATCTTTATA
Organism: uncultured Clostridium sp.; assembly: GCA_947426525.1. Taxonomy (GTDB): domain Bacteria; phylum Bacillota; class Clostridia; order TANB77; family CAG-508; genus CAG-269. The sequence continues at coordinate 17,773 of CANEEJ010000019.1, forward strand.
ATATTTTACTCCATTAATTTTTTGATAGGTATATTCTGTTCCTGTAGCATCTATATGCTCTTTTAGTGTTTCAGCTTGTTCTATTGATATGCTTCGATAAGTAGCACCATCTCCTCCAACATTGTCTAATAAATAACCACCATCATTTACCCAATTTCCTCCAATTTTTCCTTGAATAGTAATATAATTATCCAAAGAATAGGTAATAACAAAATCATTTCCGTCATATTGATACCTACAACTATAAAAAACATATGGCTTTATTCCTGATAATCTTTCTCCTTGTTTATATGTAGTGTCCAAATATTTTGAACTATTAGAAGGATTGGATAATTCAGCGTCACTTCCCTCTATCTCTTTCGGCTCATCGTTTTCGTCTATAACTGTCACTTTATTATCATTTGTGTCATCTAACGTATTGGTATATTGAGAATAAATATAATACCCATCATACATCGTATACACTAAAGCTGGTACATATTCTGCCAAAATATCTTGATTATATCCTGCCATATTAAAATTGCTAGCTATAGAGTTAAAAAAGGTATTCGCAGATGCTTCAATATCACGCAATTTTGAGTTGGTTAAATCTGATGTATCACTATTAATCGTATTTAATTGAAAAGCTTTTAAAGCATCATAAGTAGCATTATTTAGCTTGGTATCATAACTAGTTTGTAAACTTAATGTTTTCATTTGATTTCCGTGTATAGACACCTAAAATAATCGAAATTGGTAATATAATAATGATAAATATGACGGCTAAATTTTGTATTTTCATAGTCATCTTTCCTTTGTATAAAATAGGCTTGTAATGAAAATTATTACAAGCCTGTGTTTTAATTTTATTTTCCGGTTCCGTTTGCTGTAACAATACCAGCATGCTCTGCTGCTATTGTATAAGTATCGTTTCCGCTTACTTTATAGAAAAAATTCTTTAATTGTTGTGATAAAGTTGCATTGGTATTTTTTACACTGGCTGAAAAGATATCGCCTTCTTTTAATGCTAATACTTTATTTTGTGCACTAGCTGTAGGTTCTAAATCATCTAAGATTTGTGATGTATATCTAGAATAGTATACATTTTCTCCTATTTTAGTTGCTTCTGCTTGTGTTGTTTTCTTTCCTGGATTTTCATCTAGTACTTTAATTTCCATTTCTACATCATAAGCATTTCCTGTTGCTGAAATATTCTCCACAAATTTACTATATTTGTCCATTGTTAATTTTCCTGTTGTTCTAACATCATCCACAAATTCTGTAGTAGCTGTTTCTACTGCTAATTGAGAAACATCATCTGTTCTATCAGACATTGTCATTAGTGGAAATACAAACATTAGGACTGCTGCTAATGCAATTGCGACTATTGTTATTAATGTATCACCCATATTTTCCTCCTTAATTTACTTTCTCGTATGTTATTACTCTTTTTTTGGTTCTGTTTGCATCTGGTGTATCAGTTTGTCCTTGTAATTCTTCCTGATAATAAACACCAAGACTTTCTTTAAATTTTGTTCCTTCTTGTATTATTGTACCATAAAAATCACTTTTATTCAAGAATATTCCTGATTTTTCGAAATTTTCTATATCTTTTCGATATTCAGCTTTTGAACCATATAATAAGCATCGAATAAATCTTTCTTTTTCTTCATCGCTTCCTAATACATCTTTTTCCAAATCAATGGAATAAATATCTATTCTTGCATTTGTTGCAAAATCTTCTTTTGTATTTCTTTTTTGATAGACTGGTCCAACTCCTTTGAATACAATTTTATAATTTTCTTTATACGCTTTATAAATAGAAGGTACTATAGTCTCTGCATTTACAATTCTTTCTGTTGTTCCACTATTTTCTACATAAGCATAGTCATATTCTCTGTCACGGTAATTTAATACTAATTGTGCTGTTTCTCTGGCTCGTCCAAAGGCACTGATACTGATGGACAATGCCACTACAAAAATCATAACTGATGCCCCTATGTGTAAGGCTTCTGTTGCGTTCTCCATCCGTATCACTTCCTTTCTATTACTCTGTAGTTTTCTCTTTACCCTGTTCAATTGTAATTTTATTTACTAATCCACCTTGCCCATGGTCTGGATCTACACTATAAGAATACCCTGTTTTAATTACTGATGCCTCATACTTAGTTTGAGGTTTACCAGCTGATGCTCCACTGCCATCAATTCCCGTAAAAACTAGCTCTATTTGTCTAGATACGTCATCTGCATTTGTTCTATTGTGTTGGTTTACAGCATTAATTAATTGTCTTACTTGTGCTCCTCTAACATTTTTTCCACAATATCCTTCAAATTTAGAGTTATAAGTAGTAACTTCTACCTCACTCATATCACTGTTTTCTTTTACAAGTGTACTTCCTTTTCCTAATACAAATACTCCTAATGTAATAACTACGATAGCAATTAAGATTGCTGCTGCAATAAGCAAAGCTTTTGTTGCGTTCTCCATAAAATTTTCCTCCTTTTATATTTATCGTTTGAATTTTATATTTTCTACTATCTTTCAATAGTAACATTAATAACTTAAATATTTTATTGTGTTGTTTGTTCTAACAACATATATTTCACTTTATTCGTAGATTTATGATATTCTAATCTTGCACATTTAAATTTAATACTATTATAATATTGCACAAACTTATCCATTCCACCACGATATAAAGTTTCCATGGTATATATTTTATCATTATCTAACATCATAATTTCAATTTGAATTGAATTATTATCATTATTGATATATTTTCCTTTTTCATCTTTTGGTACTTGATTACTTTCATTATTATCTACTGCTTTATTGACTAATGTTGCCACTTCTGCTCCATATATTTCTTGTCCTTCATAACTAGCAAATTGGTAATTTTCTTTCTTAGTTTCATAATAATTTGCCTTGTAATTTAAGTACATATAAGATATTCCTACTATGATAATAATTATAATTAAGAAAAAGATTGCTAATTTCTTCATGGCTTTTCCTTTACATTTTCTATTTTTATTATTTAGCTGTAAATTCGATTAAATAAACTCGCCCTGTTGTATTACTGATGTATGTTTTACAAGTATATTCTCTTAATGTTTTATTCACTAAATCGTTTAATGCTTTTTTAATCAGCTCATTATAATATTCTGTTACTTCTTTTTTGTAAGCATTGTTTCTTGTTTCTATATATCCTTTCTCAATGTGCTTATTGTTATAATCACCAAGATTTGAATTTTTAAGTATCACAGAAATATAACTATTATCCTTTGGCGTGTTGGAAATTCCTTGTTCTTGTTGATATTCATAATAAATATTGTTCTCTGTTGCTAAATTGGCAACTGTCACAACATCATAAATCGTAAGGCCTTCCTTTGCTTCATAAGAAGTAAACTGACTATTAAATTGGTTTAATTGATTTTGCTCATTCTCTTTATGGACTTCTGCTGAAGTTATGGCAAAGTTAGTAAACATATAAACCATAAGTGATAATAGAATTACTCCTATTAATACGCCAGCAGCCATAATTAAAGCTTTTGATGCATTCTCCATTGTTTAACTCCTTACTTTTACATTAATTAAATTTCCCTGTAAATTTAAAGCCCATTTTTGTTATTCTTCCTGTTCCATTATTATATTCTACCTCAGCAGGAATACAGTCAAATCTTGCTCTTTTGAATTGCATAAATTCATAATAGGTATATACTTTATCTTTATTTTCCTGTGTATTAATTGTTGACTTATATAAACTCGCTAATTCGTTAAATTCCTTATTCGCTGTATCAATTTTATTATTCTTAACATTCGCATTCCACAAACTAATAGCAGATAAAATTCCTTTTTCATCATTATTGGATTTACCAAACAAATTGGATATACCAGAGGCTAAATTTTGCATTGCTTTTTCATTTTTAGCAATACCCATTACCTCATTATTTACTTTTGATTCTATATATGTTTTAAATTCATTAGTATTCGCTTGGGTTAAGGTAAAATCCGTATAATTACCAGTAAAAATTCGATTTGTTTCATCAAATGTAAAATCCTTTTGTTTCCCATCTAGCGTATAATGAATTGTCATAGGTTCATAAGCTAGGTATTGACCTTGGTCATTCTTTAAAGTTCCTACTTCTGATTTTCTTCTATTGTAATCAACTACTCGATTTAATAAAGAATACAAATCGCTTCCTCTAACATTTTTACGATTATAGGTTTCATATTGATTATTAAATTCTACTACTTGTGCATCTCGATTGCCTTGGGTATTGACTTGCTGATAATTGTTTAAATTGTTAAACATCAATACCAAGGCACCAATAATGACAATTGCAATTAAAACGCTAGCAGCCATAATTAAGGCTTTTGATGCATTTTCCATATTTCCCTCCTATTTCATGGCAGAGATTGAGTTGAATGAACTTCCCATACTTGTTAGACCGATAAATACTAATGGTACAATCAAGTATAAAACAAACATGGTTATCATAGGCACAAATCCAATTCCTTTTCCAATCATTCCTTTTCTTTTAATTAATCGGTCATTGGATTCTTTTCTTTTTTCTTGGTAATAATCCCTTTCTGAATCTAATTCGTCAAAGGCATCACGAATTGGAATTTTTTCAACTGCTGCTTGCAAACTTTCTATAATTCGAATAAATTGGATATAACTTACTTCTTCCTTCATAGCTTCTAATGCTTCCCATGGACCGGCTTCATAGTTATTTACACATTTGGTAATTGGTGCACGGAAAATACTAGAATATCTTTCCAACCATTCTAAGATAATTTCAACATTTACCCTTTCAATTCTCATAAGCATTAGTATAATTGTCTGGAACTGCATAACTTCGTCTTCCATCTCTAATTGTCTCATCTTTACTTGGAAAATTAATAACCAAATTGGAGCCATATAGGCTACGATAGCAAATACAAAAGCAAGTAATAATTCAAACCATTGCATATATTCACTATTGATAACATCTAATTTTCCTTCTATTCTTTCTACTACGGTGTCTATTTCTTCATCTGTGGCTTCTTCATAATATTTTAATCTTTGTACTGCCATTTTTATTTGTGCAGTTGTTCTTTGCTGTTTTGTTTTTCCTCGAAACTGGTCTAGTATCTTGTTATCTTGTTCTGTTACTTCCATCGCTTTTTTCTTATCTTTTTCCGATAATCCTCCCATGATGTCATAATCCGTTGTTGGCTCTGTATAAATATAGTTAACAGCAATAACATGTAATTGTGCAAAAAGTATAATAGAAACAATACAAGTTACAATTGCCATGGTAATTCGGTTCATATAAAGCCATTCCATTTTTAAATGGGAAGCAGAGTCTTTTAAGTATTTTTGTACTTTTCTATATTCTTTAGACCCTTTCTTTGGAATAAACAAATCCACTACTTTTTTGATTGGTTTCTTTTTATATAGTTTTGCTTGCCATGGATTTTCTGTATTTTTCGTATTCATACCAGTTGAACCATTGTCTTTTAATTTTCTAACTAATATGTAAGAAGCAAATGTTAATATTAAAATTAAAATTTGTACAATTGTTCCTGGTTTTCCTTGGTACCAACTTGCTGTAAAAGAGAAATTGTTAATGGCCCAAGTTTTTAGTGGTTCTAATAATAAGACTGGTGCAATTGAAATAAGTGACAAACTTTGAAATACATAGTTTAATTTATCTCTTTTTAAAATTTCTAATTGCATTTCTTGTGTTATATTATTTACATTTTTTAAATATAAAGAGGCTCCATCTACTTTTCTATCACCAAATTCTTTGGTTAAATAAGAAAGTCCTGCAAATTCTTTTAAGAAACTATTGGGTGCAATATCATAATATTTTTCCAATTCTGTTTCTGGATCATTTGAAATTAATATTTCATATATTTTTTCTCCTTGCAAAGATACACTCATTTCATCATCTTGTGATACTTGGTAAATCGCCTCTTCTACCATGTTATATTCGTGATAAGCATGTCTAATTTCTGAAAAAAAATCAATTTGCTCTTTTAAAATCTTGTCATCAATTTTATCAACAGATCCATCAATAAAGGTATCTATCATAAAAATTTCGAAGATTAACAAAATAAACATTAATAGATAATTGGATTTGGTAAGAACGATTGTTACAACAATTAATGGTATTAACACAACTAATGCTTTGGTTAGTATTTTAGCTGTTCCTTTTCTAGTGTTATATTCATCATCTATGTTAACAATTTCTAGTCTTCTTCTTATTTTTAAAGTATATCTTTTGATAAATGGTATTTTTATGTAAGTTAAATATAATTTTTGGAATAGCACTTCTGTTGAGAATTTGTTTTCTTTGGTTCCTTGTTGTAATTGTTGAATTCTCTTATATTCTGACTTTTGCATTTTTTTAGATAGCATAAAATACACTAGTATTACAATGACAAATAGTCCTGCTGCTCCACCCATTATCATAAACATTAATTGGTCGCTCACGTTTTACCTCACCTCTCTTTTTTTAAATTTCTGTAATTGTTTTTGGTTTTCTTCCACGTCTTTTTGGTTTTTCTTCTACTGGTTCACTACTAACTGAAACGGTTTGTTTTGCTCTATTTCCCCAATGTCTTTCCACAAATTTATCAAATTTTTCTAAATCTGTTTCATCCATATTAACTCTCATTTCTCTCAAGTTATTTTCTGAAATTGGGTTTGTTACAATATATTCTCCATCTACATATTCTAAAATATTTCTATATGCATATAATTGTCTGTCTGTAATTTTTTCAAAATAACGTGTTGCATTGTCAAAAAATTTATCAAATTTGCCTTCTAACGTTTTTTGATTTCTATGGTCAAAAGTATATTCATTTTTTTCTTCAATTGGAATACATTCTGTAATTCTTTCTACATATCTTTTTCCTTTAAAGTCTTTGGTTAAGTGAATATCAAAGTTTAATACTTGTACTACTTGTTCTTCTGCTGTCTTTTCGTTTTTGAAAACACCAGCTCTTAACATTGAGTTACGAAGTGCTGTTACTAAGTTTGGAAATGTTTTTGCGTGGTGAGTAAATAATGTAAACTTAGAAGCAACTTGGGCTGCTTGTATCATCCAAGATGCTACGGGGTC